>JASEGF010000267.1 GCA_030017935.1 Bacteroidales bacterium
TCCTATAGATATCAGTACTCCTACTATACTTCTTACCATTTGTCGCAAAAATCTATTAGCTGTAATAGAAAAAATTATATAATCTTTATGCTCTATTATTGTTGCATCGTATATGTTACAATTATAATTATTGGTAGGCATTTTTTTGGCAAAGGCACTAAAATCATGAACTCCTATCAGGCTAGATAAATTATCTTTAATCAATTGAGTATTTATTATTTTATCAAAAAACCAAGCTCTATCAATTAAAATTGGATTTTTATTTTTAGTAATTAAATAACTATATGTACGACTAATAGCAGAATATCTAGCATGAAAATCCTCTGGTACTAGATTAATATTTTTTATTGCAATATCTGGTGGCAAAATAGCATTTAAATGGTATATTGCATCTTTAGGATCATTAATAGCTGAGTCTAATTCGAAATGAGCGTAAAATTGTATAGCATGAACACCTGTGTCAGTGCGGCCGCATCCGACAGTTGAAATATTTTCACGAAAAAATACAGATAAAGATTTATTTAATTCAGCTTGTACAGTAGGTTGTGCTAATTGTTTTTGCCATCCATAATAATTGGTACCTAAAAAAGATAATTCAATTAAGTATTTCATTTTTTATCAAAAATAAAAATAATTTTTTTATTTTTATTTTTTACTTTGTATCTTTGCAAATGATGAAAAATAAAATTAACTTTATAATAGTTTGGGTAATAGTAGTTTTATACCCTATTAATGTATATAGTCAAAATAATGACATAGATAATGTAGATTCCACTGAGATAGCTTTTGTATTTGATAAGGCTGTCAGAGATTTGTATTATAATAATTATCCTTCTAATTTTGAACATATTTCTATTGAACAAAATTATTATAGAAGCTTTACTGATGAAGAGTTAGACGCATTATTAGATGATAGTTTAATAGCCAAAAGGATAGCTATAATGAATATTAATTCTCCTTTTGAATATAAATATAATCAAGATATTAAACAATGGATAAAATATTATTTAAAACATAAACAATTCCTAGGTAGGCTTATTGGTTTAGGTGAATTGTATTTCCCCATTTTCGAAGAAACGTTTAGTAAATATGAGGTGCCATTAGAATTAAAATATTTGGCTATAGTAGAGTCAGCATTAAATCCAAATGCTAAAAGTAGAGCTGGAGCTGTCGGACTTTGGCAATTTATGTACAGAACTGGTTTATTATATGATTTAAATGTTACTTCTTATGTAGATGATCGTAGAGATCCGTATAAATCTACAGAAGCAGCAGCCAGACATATGCGAGATTTATACGATATATATAATGATTGGGCCTTAGTATTAGCTGCTTATAATGCTGGCGCAGGTAGGATTAATAGAGCAGTGCTTAACTCTGGAGGCAAAACAAATTATTGGGAAATATTACCTTATTTACCTGCAGAAACTAGAAATTATGTACCAGCATTCATAGCTGTTTCTTATATAATGTCATATTATAAAGAACTTAATATTGTGCCATCACCACCTAAATTTAAAGATGTGGAATTAGATACCGTAGCCATTATATATAATACAAACCTTAAAACAATAAGTGATTTTTTTGAAATCCCATATGACGATTTGAAATTCCTCAATCCACAATATATAAAAGACATTATACCATCATCTGAACATCAAATATATTGTATTCGTATTCCAAAGAATTATCAGATGCAATTCTATAGCAAAGAAAAAGCTTTTTATGATACTCTACTAGCAAAAAGGACAATTACTGTAGATACTAATGCTACAATAAAAAATGTTCCTGCATTGCAGAATACAGGTAATGTAATTTATCACAAAGTGCAAAAAGGACAAACACTTTCTACTATCGCAGCCAAGTATAGAGTTAAGGTTTCAGATATTAAAAGATGGAATAATCTCAAAAGCAATATGATTTATGTAGGTCAAAAATTAAAAATATATACTAGTACTCCACCTCCTAAAACTTCTTCAGCTACTAGTACAGATACTGCTAATCAAAGCTCTTCTTCATCTGCAAAGACTCAAAATATAGTACATATAGTTAAAAGTGGAGAAACACTTTCTGGTATTGCTAGTAAATATGGCGTTAGTGTTGATAATATTAAAAATTGGAATAATTTATCAAGTGATAAAATATCTATTGGTCAAAAATTAATAATTAATCCAACTAAACAAACTATTAGTGAGACTACGACACAGCAAATACATGTTGTTAAAAGTGGAGAAACACTTTCTAGCATTGCT
>JASEGF010000268.1 GCA_030017935.1 Bacteroidales bacterium
GAGTACGTCTAGGTAATAATGTAAAAGTACAAAATAATGTTTCTCTTTATACTGGCGTGATTTGCGAAGATGATGTATTTCTAGGTCCTAGTATGGTTTTTACTAATATTATTAATCCTCGTAGTGCTATTGTTAGAAAAGATCAATATCAGGCAACTATACTTCGTAAGGGAGCTACTGTAGGTGCTAATGCTACTATCGTTTGTGGAGTAGAATTAGGTGAATATTCTTTTGTCGGAGCTGGAGCTGTAGTTACTAAAAATGTGCCTCCTTATGCTTTAGTTGTAGGAACACCCGCTAGACAAATAGGATGGATGAGTGAATATGGTCATAGATTATTTTTCAATGATAATAATATAGCAGAATGTCCCGAAAGTCATCAATTATATCAATTAAAAGATAATAAAGTAGTTAGAATAAAATGAATAAATTTAATTTTGCTATTATAGGAGCAGCAGGTTATATAGCTCCTAGACATATGAAAGCTATAAAAGATACTGACAATAAGCTTGTAGCAGTTTTGGATCCATTTGATAGCATTGGCATAATAGATTCATATTCTCCTGAAGCTGATTATTTCAGAGAATCAGAACGCTTCGATAGACATTTGGATAAATTGAGACGTTTAGGAGAAGATAAAAAAATTCATTACGTCAGTATCTGCTCTCCCAATTATTTGCATGATGCTCATATCAGATTAGCACTTAGAAATCAAGCAAACGCTATCTGTGAGAAACCACTTGTTCTCAATCCTTGGAATATAGATGCTCTACAAGTAATAGAAAAAGAAACTGGCTATAAGATTAATACTATTCTACAACTGCGATTACATGATAAAATCAAAGAATTAAAAAAACAAATTGATAGCTCTGCTAATGATCATAAAGTAGATATAGATCTTACCTACATCACTTCTCGTGGTAATTGGTATTATTATTCATGGAAAGGTGATAATGCTAAGTCTGGTGGTGTAGCTACTAATATAGGTATTCATTTTTTTGATATGCTACTATGGATTTTTGGTAATGTAGAAAATTCATATGTACATTTTCATAATCAAGATAGAGCTGCAGGTTATTTAGAATTAGAAAAAGCTCGTGTTAGATGGTTTTTATCTATTAATTCATCAGATTTACCAGAAAAAGCTATTATTGAGGGTAAAAGGACATACCGTTCTATTTTACTAAATAATGAAGAATTTGAATTCTCTGAGGGCTTCACAGAGTTACATACCTTGAGCTATAGAGAAATTCTAGCTGGTAGAGGTTTCACTCCTGAGGATGTTCGTGCATCAATAGAATTAGCACATTCTATTCGTAATAGTACGCCAAATATTCATCATGGCGAGCTTCATCCTATTGCAAAAAAAATTATTAAAGAATTATGATATCTGAAGATTTAAAATCTAAAAAAACTTCTATTGGAGTTATTGGTCTGGGTTATGTAGGCTTGCCTATTGCTTTAGCTTTTGCTAAGCAAATACATGTGATAGGCTATGATATCAAACCAGACAGAGTAGAATTATTAAAAAATCACATAGACCCTAGTGATGAGTTACCATCTGAAGAGTTTGAGAATTGTGATATAGAATTTACTTATAATTATGAGGATTTACGTAAAGCTTCTTTTTATATTGTTACAGTTCCTACGCCAGTAGATAAACACAATTTACCAGACCTTAGTCTGCTGATAAGTGCTAGCGAAACTATTGGCAAAGTCATCAAAAAAGGTGATTATGTAGTTTTTGAATCTACAGTTTACCCAGGCGCTACAGAAGAAGATTGTATACCTGTAATCGAAAAAATTAGTGGTCTCAAAAGATGCGTTGATTTTAAGTTTGGTTACTCTCCAGAGAGGATAAATCCTGGAGATCCTAATCATACATTAGCTAATACTATTAAGGTAGTCTCTGGCTGTGATCAAGAGAGTTTAGATCAAATAGCTACTATTTATAGCTGGGTAGTGAAAGCTGGTGTACATAGAGCTCCTACAGTTAAAGTAGCAGAATCTGCTAAAATCATTGAAAATACTCAAAGAGATATTAATATAGCTTTGATGAATGAATTGTCTATCATTTTTAATAAAATGAACATCAATACTTATGATGTACTAGAAGCTGCTGGAACCAAATGGAATTTCCTCAAATTTGAACCAGGACTTGTAGGTGGGCATTGTATCGGCGTAGATCCATATTATTTAGTACATAAAGCATATGAATATCGCTATCAT
>JASEGF010000269.1 GCA_030017935.1 Bacteroidales bacterium
ATTTCGAAAAAATCTATTTTAGCATTTAAAAATAAATAGATTTTATGCTGCCTTTAGTTGAAAAATATTTTAATGAGATATCGGACCTTCAGCTATTTCAATTAGAAAATTATAAAAATGTTTTATTAGATTGGAATAGTAAAGTAAACTTGATTTCAAGAAAGGATCAGGATAATTTCGAAGAACATCATTTACTTCATAGCCTTGCAATTACTAAATTTTACAAATTTATTCATCAACAAAAAGTCGTGGATATAGGTACTGGTGGCGGTTTACCTGGAATACCTTTGGCTATAATGTTTCCACAAACAGATTTTATCCTTATAGATTCTAGAAAAAATAAAATCATAGCTTTACGAGAAATAGTTTATAGCCTACAATTAACTAATGTTACTGTTATAAATGAAAGAGTAGAAAACATAAACATACCATTTAATTTAGCTATTGGAAGAGCAGTAGGCAATATGCGAACATTGATTAACTGGATTACACCAAACATTCACTCTCTACAATCTGAACCATTTTTAATTTACCTCAAAGGTGATGATGTTTTCGATGAAATCTCATCATTAAATTATAAATATACAATCAAATCTATTAAAGAAATAATAGATTTACCATATTATCAAGATAAATATCTAGTAATGCTTTATAAATGATCAAATCATGAATAACTATATTACTTGGTAAATAATATTTTACTAATTTTCTTTATTTTTGTAAAAAAAATTGAAACTTCCAAGGTATCTATCGTCTAAACTCATAAAAAACAAACAAGAAGGGTCAGCACGACCAGTACTGATAATTGCTCAGATATCTATTACTATTAGCATCATTGCTATGTTAATATCTTTTTCTATAATTAGAGGTTTCAAAACTGAAATTAAAAATAAGGTTGTAGGCTTTAATGGCCATTTACAAGTAGCGAATTATAGCAATATAGTAGATGCTTTTAGCACCGATCCAATTGTTTATCCACGTGATGATGTAGAGAGCATTAAATCTATAAAAAATGTTATTTCTGTGGCACCAATTATAGAAAAACCAGCTATTCTACACGAGAATGATTTAATAGAGGGCATAGTATTCAAAGGTATAAATAGAGAATATCCTACCGATTTTTTTAATGAAAACTTAGTAAAAGGTAGATTGCCAAATTTAGATACTGCACTTACAGAAGTTTGCATTTCAGAAAATATAGCTAAAAAATACAATTTAGATATAGATAGCGCTATGAGAGTGTATTTTTTCAAAGAGGGACAATATACTCCAAGGGGACGTAAATTAAAAGTTGTAGGGATATATAATACTGGATTGCAAGATTATGATAATCATTATATCATTGGAAATATAAAAATACCACAACGACTTGATGGATGGGGAGATACATTGGTAGGAGCTTATGAAATATTTTTGTCAAATATAGACCTCATTGATTTTTTAAAACCCATAATTTTGCAAAAACTAGATTATGACGTTCAATTAATAGATGTCAGAGAAAAAGAAAGTCGCTTTTTCTCTTGGTTAGAAATGCTTAATAGTAACGTGATAGTTATTTATATACTAATGGCTATAGTAGCTTTTATCAATATCATAGGAATATTACTTATATTAATATTAGAAAAAATCAAATTTATAGGATTAATGAAAACTCTAGGGATGACAAATAAAAAACTTTCATCAGTATTTCTATGGCTCACGATGAGATATATAATGTACAGCTTATTAATAGGTAATATAATCACAATTGTGATAATAGTTATTCAGAATTTATGGCATATAATACCACTAAATGAGACAATGTATTACATGTCTTATGTGCCAATGCAGTTAAATTTAGATTATTTTATATTTGCAAACCTTGCAATAATAATTCTTGGATTATTGGGAATAATCATACCACGAGTAGTAATAAGGCAGATATCACCAGCAGAGGCAGTAAGGGCGGAGTAAAAAGGTGTTTGGAGGGAAGGGGGTAGGGGAAAAGAGCAAACATTTATGTTAGCTTTTCCCTATGCTTTAATTTCAGCCTCATATACACATACCATGCTTCCCAGTCTGACGCTGCTAAATTCAGCATTCTACCTATATCATTTATCACTCTATTCAATAAATATTTATGCTTCACCACGTACCACATTATATAGCTCTGCAAATACTTCGTAGCCACTCCTCTAAAGGTACCATTTATCCATCTAG
>JASEGF010000026.1 GCA_030017935.1 Bacteroidales bacterium
GTGCCCTTTGTGGTAAAATAATTTACCCACAATAAACGTTATAGAACCATGATAAATGATGAATTTTTTTCTCTATTAGAAAATAGAGAGTTGGAATTTTTGCATGATCCTATTTTTTATGAAATTATTAGGAATACATGGATTAAAACTGCTTATCCTCAGATGTTAACCCATCCATATACAGCAGAATTTTTATATTTATTAGCTAAAAGTAAAAATATAAAAAAAATATTGGAAATTGGCACCTTCACTGCTTTTACTTCTATATTATTTGCTAAAAGTACTGATGCAGGGGCTCTCATCTATACAATAGAAAAACATAAAGAATATGCTGAATTGATTAATGAGCACATAGCATTGGCTAATGTTAAAAATAAAATTAAAGTTTTTTTTGATGAAGCATTGAATATTTTACCTAATTGTAAAGAAAATTTTGATATAATTTATGTAGATGCTGATAAAATAAATTATCCTAGTTACTTAGATATATGTTTTGACATATTAAATAATAATGGCATAATGATTTTTGATAATATTGATTGGTATGGAAATTTAGAAAAACAATCACAAGATAAAAAAACGCTTAATATACAAGAGCTAAAAAATAAAGTCGATGAATTACAAAATTTGTATCCTAAACGAATAAAACAAATAACTTTACCTATAGGAGATGGAATACTTTTGATACAAAAAAGTTAAATTAATCCTTATTTTGTTCAGAATCTAATTTTTGATTTTGATATGATAGAATTTCATCATTGATAAAATCTAGTTGTATATTAGCTTGATTAAAAAGGTCTTCGCTTTCTTTACCAGCATGATATCGATATTCGCATACTACACGTTTAATGCCACTATTAATTATCAGCATAGCACAAGATCGGCAAGGTGTCATTTTCACATATAGAGTGGAGCCATCAAGAGATATCCCAAATCTAGCTGCTTGAGCTATAGCATTTTGTTCTGCATGAACTGTCCTAACGCAATGTTGAGTAATAGAGCCATCCTCGTGAATTACTTTTTTAAAAAGATGACCAACCTCATCGCAATGTGGCAGGCCACTTGGTGCACCTACGTATCCAGTTACAAGTATCCTTTTATCTTTTACAATGACGCATCCAGCTCTACCTCTATCACAAGTAGCTCTCGTAGCTACAGTATTCATTATTTCGATGAAATACTCATCCCAGCTAGGTCTATGGTATATCTGACCTTTTTTTTTATTATTTACTTTTGATTTTATTTCTTTTAAAACTATAGATATTTGATCATATAATTGCTGATAAGTGCCATTATTTTCAATATAATAATCAGCTAGTTCCATACATTTAATTATGTTTTGTTTATTGGGATCATCATTTTGCATTTCTTCATTTTCCTGTGCAATGAAAGTGGCATAATCTACATTATCAGTCTCTGAACCACGTTGTTGTATGCGAGAATATCTGATTTTAGGATCAGCATCTATTGCTATTAAGAAAAAATTTTCTTTACTTTTTAATGCTTCTACTTCTCCTATAGACCTTATGCTTTCGATAATAGCATTTTTGTTAGATTTAAGAGCTTCTGAATATAATTTTTCTACAATGTATGCAGTGCCATATTTCTCTCTTAGCTCATTAGCTAATTTTCTCATTGTATCTCTATTTATTGGCAAATTACGTTTTTGCAATTCTTTTATTAGAAATTTGCGAACACTTAGGTGTTGGAAATCTTCATTTTTTATAAGATAATTAACTACTGTATCTTTACCTGCTCCTAGTGTACCAGTTAACCCTATTACAATCATTTTTTTACAAATTTAAGTAAAAAATAAAAATAATTGGTGCATTTTAATTAAAAAAATGCACCAATTTTATAGAAATAAAAATTTTTAGAAAAATTAGTTGTTATTTATAGTTTTGTTATAAAATACATAATCATTATCTATGACATCTAGAACTATTGGAGAGTCATTTTTGATTTTTTCAGCTATAATCATTTTAGACAATTCATTAATAACATATTTTTGGATTACTCTTTTTATAGGACGAGCACCCATTAATGGATCGTAGCCCTCATTTGCTATGTGTTCTACAGCTTCATCTGTATAAACAAATGTATAGCCATTTTTTGTTAACATCTCATTAACTTTATTTAGTTGCATCCTTACAATAGCTTTTATTTCATTTCTGTTTAGAGGTTTAAATACTACAATTTCATCAATTCTATTTAAAAATTCTGGTCTAATAGTTTTACGAAGTAATTCTAAAATTTCATATTGAGTTCTTTCGAATGTTCTATTTTTTTCACCGGGTAGCATATTATCAAAATTTTCTCTTATGATGTCAGCACCCAGGTTAGATGTCATAATAATTATAGTATTTTTGAAATTTACAGTTCTACCTTTGTTATCTGTCAATCTACCATCTTCGAGTACTTGTAGAAGTATATTAAAAACATCTCGATGAGCTTTTTCTATTTCATCCAATAAAACTACACTATATGGCTTTCTACGTACAGCCTCAGTCAATTGTCCACTTTCATCATAGCCCACATAGCCTGGAGGTGCACCTATCAATCTAGAAACACTGTGTGGCTCTTGATATTCTGACATATCAATTCTAACCATATTATTTTCATCATTAAATAGTAACTCAGCGAGAGCTCTAGCTAGCTCTGTTTTACCAACACCAGTAGAACCCAAGAACAGAAATGAGCCAATAGGCTTATTAGGATCACTTAGTCCACTTCTACTGCGACGAATAGCATTAGCAACAGCTTCGATAGCATAATCTTGTCCAACAATTCTTTTGTGTAGTTCATTTTCTAAATTTAACAATTTTTCTTTTTCACTTTGTAAAAGTCGTGTCACTGGGATGCCTGTCCATTTAGCAACTATTTCAGCAATATGTTCTGCATTCACTTCTAGAGAGATAAGTGGTTTATCTCCTTGAATTTCTTTTAGTTTTTGTTCTAAAAGCTTAATATTTTCATCAGCTTCTCTCAAAAGTCCATACCTTATTTCAGCTACACGACCATAGTCTGCAGAGCGTTCAGCATGTTCTGCTTCTAATTTTAGATTTTCTATTTTTTGTTTATTTTGTTGTATTTGCTCTATTATTTCTTTTTCTTGCATCCATTTTGCTTTAAGTGTATTAAATTGTTCATTGAGATCAGCAAGTTCTTTTTCAATAGTTTGTAATTTACTAGGTTCATTTTCTAGTTTTATAGCTTCTCGTTCTATCTCTAATTGTCTAATGCGTCTATTAAGTTCGTCCATTTCCTCTGGCATAGAGTTCATTTCTAATCTGATACGAGCAGCAGCTTCGTCTATTAGGTCGATAGCTTTATCAGGTAAGTGTCTATCAGAAATATATCTATGAGAAAGCTCTACAGCCGCTATAATAGCTTCATCACGTATTCGCACTTGATGGTGGTTTTCGTATCTTTCTTTTAGTCCACGCAAAATGCTTATACTATCTTCTGGAGAAGGTTCATCTACTAAAACTGGTTGGAATCTTCTTTCTAGGGCTTTATCCTTTTCTAAATATTTTTGATATTCTGCAAGAGTAGTAGCACCTATTGCTCTTAGCTCTCCACGTGCTAATGCTGGTTTTAGAATATTAGCAGCATCCATTGCACCTTGAGTAGCTCCAGCACCAACTAAAGTATGTATTTCATCAATAAATAGAATTATTCTTCCGTCACTTTCTACTACTTCTTTGATAACTGCTTTTAAACGCTCTTCAAATTCTCCTTGATACTTAGCTCCCGCTATCAGAGCTCCCATATCTAAAGAGTAAACAATTTTATCTTTTAGATTGTCTGGCACATCACCATTAACTATTCGGTTTGCTAATCCTTCTACGATTGCAGTTTTACCGACACCTGCTTCACCGATTAAAATTGGATTATTTTTAGTTCTACGATTTAGAATTTGCAGAATACGTCTAATCTCTTCATCTCTACCTATCACTGGATCTAATTTGCCTTTTGCTGCTAGATCATTAAGATTTCGTGCATATTTATTGAGAGCATTGTAGTTTTCATCAGCACTTTGAGAAGTTACTTTGCTACCTTTTCGTAAATCTTGTATGGCAATTAAAAGATCTTTACGAGTGGCACCCAAGCTTTTTAAAATACGTTCTGCGGTAGATCCACTTTGTAAAAGACCAAGTAATATGTGTTCTACGGCAACAAAGTCATCTTTTAATTGTTTCATCTCTGTAATAGCCTGTTGTAATGCTTTAGTTGCTGAGCTAGATAAATATTGTTCACTTCCCTCTACTTTAGGTAATTTATTAATTTCATCTTCTACCCTTGATATAATCTGTGATGGAGTGATACCTATTTTTTTTAATAAAAATGGACTAATATCTTCATCATTTTTAAGCAATGAATATAAAATATGCACATCCTCTACTGCTTGATGCTTTTTCTCAAAAGCTAGCTGAAATGCATCTTGTATTATACCTTGAGCTTTTACCGTAAAATCATTTAAATTCATGTTTTATCTCCTTTTAATTAATTTTATTATAGCAATTTTTAGTCCACTAGTAATATTATGCTAAAAATTCATTAACATTTATACTAATGAATCGCATGAGGATAAAAGTATATTATAACTTTACAAATGTACTTAATTAATTTTTTGATATTTATATAGAAATAATTCAATATATGACATTATGACACAATTTATAATAAGATAAAATTTTTAGAATTGGAATACTTTGAAAATGAAAAAATAAAGTTTTACGAGTTGTATGTATTTTTTAATGAAAATATTGATGTTTTATTTATATTATCAATTTAGCAGCTATGAAATTAGCTATAGATAATAAAATACCAAAAGCTATCACAAGTTCTGATGTCCTAGCATCCAAATGTGTGATGTCTTCTAATGTATCTAAGGTAACTTTATTCATAATATTTATATTACGAATAGCTACAGGTAATGATAATAATACTATTAAACAAAGCGGATGCAAAAGGTTTAGAAATATTAAAAGTACGGTAAAGAGGTAAGCAGCAATTATTAAAACCATATAATATGTTTTAGCACGTTCTAGTCCTAATCTCATAGCGGGTGTTTTTATTTTAGCTTTTTTATCAAAAATCATATCTCTCGTATTATTAGAGTTCAATATGTCAACGACTATTAATGCAATGGGAATATTAATCAGCAGAGCATCAAATATTAATTGATTAGTCATTACATATGCTGTACCTAAGCCGATTAATGGACCATAAATAATGAAAATAATTAAATCGCCTAATGAAATATATTTAAATTTTGTATAAAATATTGTAAAAAAAACACCTATGGCACCTATCCATAGCAAATGGAGGCCTGATCTAAAAGTTAGAAAAATGCCCAAAGCTATACCGACCAATAGTAAGCAATAACCATAAATAATAAATGATCGTGGTTTTATGTATCCTTCTACTAACATACGACCGCCTCCCAGAGATTCTGGCTTATCTACATGATGTTTATAATCTATATAATCATTTATAATGTTACTACTAGCTTGGAAAATGCCCGCTCCTATAAATGCCAATAATCCATTTATTAAATTAAGATCTAATGAATACTCTGTTTTAATAAAATAAATATACGTAATAGTGATTAATACTGGAATAGTAGAGGCTACTAATGACCATGGTCTGAAAGCTATTATATAGTTTTTTACGCTCATTATGATTATTTTTAGCAAAAATAATCATAATGAATATTTTGAAAAAATTAATTTAAATTGGAATATTGAGTCTCTACAACTACTTGACATTCTTTGTATCCTTTGCCCCAAGTAAAAGTATATGAAATTAATGTATCAGAGAATAATTTACCAAACACATATTGTGAAGTTGATGTATTTTCGCTAGTGAAGTGCTGTTCGAAAGTTGGTTTTCCATATTGAGCTAATACCTCTTGTATTTCTTTGTCGCAATCAGCATATGATTCTTCTTTGTTACAACCAAAAAATGAAATCGATAATAATAAAATAAATAATAAAATTAAAATTTTCTTCATAATTTTTTTCAAATTTAAAAAAATTTTTTAAATAAAAAGAGGGGTCTTTCAAAACCCCCTCTCTCTTTAAATTATTCTTATAGATTATTTTAAAAAGGATTTGTATAAGTTTGGGTTACCATATAGCATTCTTTATAGCCTTCACCCCATGTAAAAGTAAATGTACCTACATTATAATAGATATATTGCATAACATGTACATCACCACTACTCATATCTTGTTGAGCATCTGGTTGTCCATACTGAGCGATGATATCTTCCATTTCAGCATCACAATTTGCATCATCATCTTTACATCCTGCTAAGGATACAGCAATTAATGCTGCTAATGTTAAAATTCTTAATTTTTTCATATTTAATGTTTTTTGGGTTGACATGGCAAATTTATATTATTTTTTTTAATATGAACAAAATTTTTTTTCAAATTTCTAAAAATATTATTTAGATTAATAAAAATATCACACAATTTATTATTATAAAATTTAGAATGGATCTAATAAAGTTAATAATTAATGTAAATTCAAAAAAATATTAAGAATAACGATATGATTTTTTATTATAAAAAAATTATTATTTTTGCAAAAATTATTCTGGCGGGATAGCTCAGGTGGTTAGAGCGACGGATTCATAACCCGTAGGTCGCGAGTTCAACTCTCGCTCCCGCTACTAACATCGGAAAATTACTTTACGGGGCGTAGCGCAGTTGGCTAGCGCACTTGCATGGGGTGCAAGGGGTCGTCCGTTCAAGTCGGACCGCTCCGATCAAAAAGGAGATACTTTTTATCTCCTTTTTGTTTATATTTTTATATCTTTTTTGTTAATTTTGTATATTATTTTATTTTTAGATTATGCTAAATCAATCTTTTAAAAAAGGATCTTTATCTAATGGGCTTAGATATATACTTTATCCAGTTAAAGACACATCTTTAGTATGTGTTAATATGTTTTATTTTGTAGGATCTAGAGACGAGGAACCTGACAAAACTGGTTTTGCTCATTTATTTGAACACCTGATGTTTGCTGGTAGTGAGCAAGCTCCGTCTTTTGATAATGAGGTAGAAAGTGCTGGTGGAGTTAATAATGCTTTTACTACGCAGGATTATACGGATTATTTCATCGAATTACCTGCTGATAATGTAGAGTTAGCTTTGTGGTTAGAAAGTGATAGAATGCGTCATTTAAATATTAATGAAAAAAGTCTTAATATTCAAAAAAATGTTGTAATAGAAGAGTTCAAAGAAACGCATCTAAATCAACCTTATGGAGATTTATTTCATATTTTATCAGATTTATGTTATACTAAACATCCTTATAGATGGCCTACAATAGGACTATCACCTGAACACATAGAAAAAGCAACTATCGAAGATGTACAAAGTTTCTATGATAAATGGTATCAACCTAATAATGCTATTTTAGCTATTAGTGGAAAATTTAATGAAAATATAGAAGATTTAATAAAAAAATATTTCGAAAATATCCCATCTAATCTAATAAGTGAACGTAATTATCCTATAGATCCACCTATTGAGCATCAAGTAAAAAAAATTGTAAAACGTGATGTTCCTTTAAATCTTATTGTTATCGCATTTGCTATGCCTGGTAGATTATCTCCAGAATATTCTACTTATGATATCTTGTCTGATATTTTAGGCAATGATAATTCATCGCGTTTGTATGCTTCATTAGTGAAAGAAAAAAAATTATTTATTTCTGTAGATGCGAGTATAATGGGGAGCGTAGATCCTGGGCTAATGATTATCAGTGGCATTGTAAAACCTTCTGTAGACGTTAGCAAAGCAGAAGCTGCTCTATGGGATGAATTAGTTAATTTTAATAAAAAACCTATCACCGATAGAGAACTCGAAAAGGTAAAAAATATGTATCTGAGCTCTTTATCAATGGATATTTACGATTTACAAAAGCTAGGTTTTGAACTTTCTTTTTATGAAGCATTGTCAAAAGCAGAACTTTTATTTGAAAATTATGATGTTTATCGCTCTATCACTAAAGAAGATATAATGAGTTTGGCAGATAGAATATTGAACCCAGATAGAGCTTTTGTTTTAAATTATTTAAAAAAATGATTAATTATGAGACCTAATGTTATTATACCTAAAGAGCCTGAAATTCCTTGTGTTGAAGAATTTTCTCTAAATAATAAGACAAAACTTTATACATATTCTACGCAGCGTACAGATTTAGTTTCTCTATATATCACGGTACCTTGTGGTTATAAATATGCGACAAATCCTGTAGTTGGCAAATTCGCTTGGGAAATGATAAAAGCAGGTACTAATAAAAAAAGTTCAATACAAATAGCTGAAGAATTAAATTATTATGGAGCATCATTAGATATTTCTGTGAACCCAGATTCGGTGAATATTTCTTTGGTTGCTTTGAAAGATTTCTTTTTGCAAGCTATTGATTTATTATTTGAGCTTTTAACAGATGCTATTTATCCAAAAAAAGAATTACTACTGCAAAAGCAAGAAACTTTGGGTATTTTAAAGATTGAAAATAAAAAAGTTGAATCTATTGCTAATAAAAATTTTTATAAATTGCTTTTTGGTGCTAATCATCCATATGGTAGATATATTAAATATTCTGATATATTTTTAACTCAAAGGAAAAATTTATTAAATTTTGCTAAAAAATATTTTGATTTTTCGCAATCTCTATGGGGATTAGCTGGCAATTATGATAATGAAATCATTAGATCAGTTACAGAACATTTTAATGTGTTACCTGTTTTAAACATCGAAGATTACGCTATAAATAGTAAAGAACCAGCTAAAAAATCTTTACACATTAATAAGAAATCATCTTTACAAACTGCTATTAAGATGGGTTGTCAGATTAAATCATTGAGAGAGAAAGATTATCCATATTTTCTAATAGGGCAAACAATTTTTGGTGGGTATTTCGGGAGTAGACTAAATAAAAATATTAGAGAAGAAAAAGGCCTTACATACGGCATATTTTCTAGAACTAATCATTTTAAATATCAGTCTGTATGGAGCATAGCGGCAGAGGTTAAAGCTGACCAGACTAATTTTGCTATTAAGGAGATTAGAACAGAATATGAAAAGTTTATTAATGAACCTATAAATGATGAAGAGCTGAATAGAGTGAGAAATTACATGATGGGAACAAGCTTATTTGCCTTTGACGGCGCTTTTAATATTATAAAAAATCAATTAAAAATGAATGATTTAGGTGTATCTGTGGATTCATACTATAAAAATCTTTTTTACGTTATTAAAAATGCTAATGAAAAGGAAATTAGAGAAAAATTTGCGGAATACGTGCCTTGGGAAAAAATGATTGTTGTAACTGCTGGAAAGGTAGAGACGAGGTGAAATGGAGACGGGGTGACTTGGTGACGGGGAGACGAGGAGAGTGGGTGACTGGGAGAAATGGAGAAGATGAGAAAAGGTGACTGGGAGAAATGGAGAAGATGAGACTGGGAGACAGGGTGATGAGTGATGAGGAGAATGAGCAAAAGGGAGCTATATTGAATAAATAAATAATTATGCAGATTTTGTTAAAAGATAGAGTAGGGGAGAGAAAGAAACTTAATTAAATGAAGCAAAAAAATTTTTTTTATATCTTATTTTTTTTACAATATTTTTTACATGGACAAGTAAGTGTACCAGAGCTACGATGTTTAGAAGTATTAAATAATGGAGACGTTACTATTACCTGGATGGCTAGTAATGATCCTAATGGAGATTTTGTAGCATATGAAATTTTTTCATCTAATAATATTAATGGGCCTTATTCATTAATAACTACTATAAATAATATTTCAGTTACGAGCTACACTCATCTATCTGCACAAGCTAATTCACATAAAGTTTATTATTATTTACGAGCTAAATATGGTTCACCTATTACCAATACAAGTAATTCAGATACTTTATCTACAATATATTTAGTATTAACAGATCCACTTAATGGCACAGCTTTATTATCATGGAATGAAATTCATATTCCTAGATTAACAACTTCGTCAGATTTTGAAATTTATAGAAAATATCCATTAGGCTCTTGGGCATTAATTGACTTTGAAACTAATACTAATTATTCAGATACTATTTATCATTGTTCCGATACTATTGCATATAAAATTTTGCAAAAAGATCTCAGTGGCTGTATTTCTATATCAAATATTGATAAAGCATTATTGCGTAATGTAATGCCACCACAACCTCCATGGTTAGATTCAGTAACAGTATTAGCAAATGGACATGCGGCTATGGGATGGCAAGCTTCTAATTCTACTGATGTTATAGCTTATATAATCTATAAATATGAATCTGGGTTTTGGACTCCCATAGATACAGTCTATGGTTCTACTTATTTTGAAAATTCTAATTCTACTGCTAGTAATGTAGCAGAACAATATAGAGTTGCAGCTTTAGATAGTTGCGGTAATACTAGCCCATTATCTAATGCTATTGAGACTATAAATGTTACTGGTAACTTGTCTATTTGCGATAATATATTTTCTCTTTCATGGAATCATCCAGCAGGAGTTTTATATTTAGATAATTATAGAATTTTTTTATCAAAAAATTCAAATCCTTTTATCCAATTAGATAGTACTGCTAAAGATACTTTTAATTTATATTTAGATGAAAATCAAGGTAATTGGTGCATAGTGATTCAATCAATTACTGATGAAAATATTACTCAATCTTCAAATCAATTGTGTTTTAATTTTCAAAAACCATCTTTACCAGAATATGTAAAATTTAGAAAAGTAGATTTTATAAATAATCACATTGAAATCACTTGGAAGGCGCCATCACATGCTAGTATGCAAGGGTTTGAGATATATAGATCTACTGATTCTCTCGTGAGTTTTAAAAAAATTGTCGATATACAAAAGAATACTTCAGGAGATTATTTCTATAGAGATCCATTAACTAATTTTCCTTCATATCCTATTTTTTATAAAATTGCTACTATTGACAGTTGTGGTAATTCAGTTTTTCAAAGTGATACAGCTTCTACTCTTTACCTTGGAGGGAATGTCACTTCTGATATTACAAATACATTATTTTGGCAAGGTAAAATGCCATCATCAGTGGCAACTTCTCAACAGATATTACACAAAAAAATTGATAATATTCCTATTTGGGATTTATCTTTACCCGATAATCAACGAATGTTTACAGATGATTTATCTACAAATGATGATATAGAAAGCAGTGGGCATTTTTCTTATCAAATCGAATGGCCAGTATATTTATCAGCACCTTTCGACGATTATGATACCATACATTCACTATGGATCGATCTGTATCAACCGCCAAGAATTTATTTGCCCACGGGCTTTACACCTAGTAGTGAAATAGTCGAAAATCAAATTTTTAAGCCTAGTGGAATATTTTTGAAATCCAAAGATTATTCTTTTACAATATTTGATCGGAATGGGAGGATAGTTTTTGAGACAAATAATTTGAATGAGGGATGGGATGGCAATTCTTTTGATGATAAACCAGAGCCAGAGCAACTATATGTATATTTACTAAAAATAACTTTGATAAATGGGAATAAATATGAAAAGAGGGGGATAGTAACATTATATAGGTGAAAGGGATGGATGTAATATCAAACAATATTTGTTAAACTTTCAATGATGTTTAATATTTTAACTTTATCAATCTAAAATACCGCTCCCATGCCCATCTATCGTGGGATGACAAGTTTAATAGTCGTCCAATGTCTGATTCTACCTTATCTCTCAAGTACTTATTCATCACTACAAACCACATAAGATAGTTCTGTAGGTACTTTGTAGCCACTCCTCTGAATCTCATCATCCAAACCAAAAAATTAGTTATCTTTTTCTCTGCTATATTTACACTATAAATTGCCAATCCTTTTGTTTTACGTCTAACTAATACCTTTTTGATTGGTGATTCTAATACTGCTTGCGTGAACTCATCGTTTGGTTTAAAACATATCAAATTTTTCTCTGATACTCTTCGTTTTAGCTCTTCTTTTATCAGACTATTTTGAACTCTATTTTCTCCGGTATGCTTGAAAAGCAAATTACCTTCTCTATCTGTCATCACTAATACAGCAACATTGGGATGAACAGTTTTCATTGCTTCCTCTTTTTCTTCTATTGTTTTAAATTTACGTCCTTTCTCCGAATATTGTAGCAGTAGTTCATCTGTTTCAGTTATTCCGGAGAAATTAATC
This sequence comes from Bacteroidales bacterium, assembly GCA_030017935.1. Classification (GTDB taxonomy): domain Bacteria; phylum Bacteroidota; class Bacteroidia; order Bacteroidales; family DTU049; genus DTU049. The sequence goes on from JASEGF010000026.1 coordinate 12,239, forward strand.
CCACCTTCTAATCCTTGAATGGCGGCCAAGATTTTATGTCTCCATTTGAAACTTGTTGGTAAACTTATGCCAACTTCTCTAGCACATGCTCTGAGACTTTTACCTTCTAACATACATTTTATATAATCCATTAAAAGATAATATTTATGTGAATAATAGACAAGTGATTTTGCAGTTTCTCTGAATCTATAGCCACATTTTTTGCATTTATAGACTTGTCTGCCATCACTCATACCAGCTTTAGTTACATATTCACAATCGCATCTAGGACAAATAGGAGCAGTTGATAAAATCTTGATTCTCTGATAATCTAATGCTGTCAATCTATTACTATTGAGGAATTCATAGAGATTATCTAGGAATTCACGTTTCCCTTCTTTAGTTAGAGCAAGCATTTTTTCTATATTTTCAGTGGTATATTCCATAATTTTTATTTTTTACAAAATTAATAAAATTATTTAACATTAAAAGTTAAACATAAAAATGTTTTTAATACAATAATATACATTCCCCCACAAATCCTTTAGTTTCGTATTTTAATAATCGTTCAGCTCATTTAATTCTTTAAAATCTGGAAATAGTGACTTTAAATAATTATAAAATTCTCTAACATTACCCTGCATATTACCAAATTGCCTATTTGCACATTCATAACATAATCCCTTTTGGATTTCTTTATTTTTATAAATAACTGTAGCCATATATGTAACTCCTCCTACGCATCCTTCATAGTCATATTTTGTTTTTTCAGGACCAATTTGTATCTTATTCGTATTGAAATATTTAGTTATGTTTTTCCACTCTTCTGAGCTTATTCTTATTTTTGTCTTTACTATGACTTCATTTTGTTTTTTTATAGTTAATTTGATTTTATTTTTTTTAATAATAAATTCTTGTTCTCTGTTATATTCAGGGGACAAAGGTGGAGTTTTGAAAACAAAACTAATTTGTTTGATTTGTGTTAATTGTGCTGAACTATTTTCTATATTTATTAAAAATAAATTGATAAATAGTACTAATAAAATTGAATTTTTCATATTTTTATATTTTAAATTTTTCTAAAAATTCTTTAAAAGTAATAATTGGTATATTGAGTTCAATAGCCTTTTGTCGTTTAGCAGGACCCATATTTTCTCCCGCTATCAAATAATCAGTATTACTTGATACTGATGAAACTACTTTGCCACCATTAATTTCTATTAATTTTTTCAAATCATCCCTTTCTATTTCTTCGAAAACACCAGAAATTACAAAATTTAATCCTTTTAACTTTTCTGATTGTTGTGTTTCTATTTCTATATCAAATTGCAAGCCAGCTTGTTTTAATCTTTTTATTAAATCTAGATTATCTGCATCCGAAAACCAAACTAGGATAGATTGAGCTGTTATTTCCCCTACATCTGGTATTTGTCTTAGTTCTTCTTTGCTCATTTGCATTAATCTATCTAATGATTTTGCATAATTAGCTATATTTTTAGCCATTATTGAACCTATGTTTTTGATTCCGAGAGCATACAATACTCTATCAAATGGTTTTGATTTAGATTTTTCTATTGATTTCAGAATATTTTCTACTGTTTTTTGTTGGAATCTAACTTTTCGTATTTTACCATCTGATGATTCATATTCATTTTCTAAACCCAATAATTGATCATATTTCAAATCATAAAGATCAGCAGGAGATTTTACTAGCCCTTTTCTAAAAAGTAATTCTATTTTACCTTCGCCTAGAGTTTCTATATCCATAGCATCTTTGCTAATAAAATGTTGTAGTTTACCTAATATTTGAGGTGGACAAGTTTTTTCATTAGAGCAATACACAAATGGCTCTCCTTGATTATATATGGTAGGGCTATTGCATACAGGACAAAATTTTGGTGGCAAAACTGGAGATGCATCAGGTGGTCGTTTGTCTATTTCTACTTTTACTACTTTAGGAATTATTTCTCCACTTTTTTCTATCCATATATAATCTTTTACATGAATATCGTTTTGCTTGACAAAGTCAAAATTATGTAAAGTAACTCTTTTGACTGTTGTACCACTGATAAAAACTGGATTTAAATTGGCTACAGGTGTTATTACACCAGTACGCCCCACTTGAAAATCTACAGAAATTATTTGAGTGAGAGCTTGTTCTGGTTTATACTTGAAAGCTACTGCCCAACGTGGATATTTAGCTGTGGATCCTAATTGCTTTTGTAGTTCATAGCTATTAACCTTTATGACAACCCCATCTATTCCAAAAGGCAACTGATCGCGTTTAGTTTCATATTCTTCGATAAATTGTTTAACTTCATTCAATCCATGACATAATTTAATATAAGGAGTAACTGGAGCTCCCCATTCTTTTGCTTTCATCATTGCTTCATAATGATTAGTAAAAATTGGAGTTTCAGTATAAACATCATAAGGCATAAATTGCAAATTTCTTTTAGCTACTAGCGAAGAATCTTGTAATTTTAGTGAACCAGCTGCAGCATTCCTAGGATTAGCAAATGCCTCTTCACCATTTTCATCTCTTTCTTCATTTAATTTATTAAAAGATTCAAAAGGCATTATTATTTCACCTCGTATATCTACCCAATTGGGATAATCGCCAAAAAGCCTTAAAGGAACATTTTTAATTGTTTTCACATTATTAGTTACTACCTCACCTACATATCCATCACCACGTGTTAAGGCATTTGTTAGAATTCCATTTTCATAAATACAACTTATTGCTAATCCATCATATTTAAGCTCTGCAACAAATTCTATAGCTTCTAAATCTGGTATATTTCTTTGAAAAAAAGTAACCACTTCATTCCAGTCATAGCTATTATCTAATGAAAGCATTGGGAAACGGTGTGGTTGATTAGGAAACTCTTTGGTGATATATCCTCCCACTCTTTGAGTAGGACTATCTGGTTCACGATAATTATATTGCTTCTCTAGTTGTTCTAACTCTTTCATTAGTTGATCAAACTCAAAATCAGAAATTTCAGGATTATTTTTAATATAATACAGATAATTATGTTTATTGAGCGCCGACGTTAAATATTTGATTCTCTCAATTGCTTCTTCTTGTGTCATAATTTTG
>JASEGF010000270.1 GCA_030017935.1 Bacteroidales bacterium
AAGCATAATCGATATCTGCTCTAAAAGTATGCAAAGGAATTTGTCCTTCTTTAAATTCTTCTTTCCTAGCCATTTCAGCACCACCAATACGTCCAGAAATAGACACCTTAATACCTTCGGCACCTGCTCTAATAGCATTTGCTATTGCTGTTTTAATAGCTCTTCTATAAGTTACTCGACCTTCTATCTGTTTAGCAATATTTTTTGCTATAATTGTAGCATCTAATTCAGGTCTTTTAACTTCATGAATATAAATTTGAATATCTTTATTTGTCAGTCTTTTAAGCTCTTCTTTTAATTTATCTGCTTCACTACCCTTTGCTCCAATAATCATGCCTGGACGAGCTGCATAAATAGTAATACTAATGAATTTTATAGTTCTTTCAATAATTATACGCGATAATTGAGCTTTTTCTAATCTAGAATTTAGATAATTACGAATTTTTATATCTTCAGCAAGTTTTTCTGAATAATTTTTTCCGCCATACCATATAGAATCCCATGTGCGGGTAATGCCTAATCTATTAGAAATTGGATTTGTTTTTTGTCCCATTATTCCTCCGTATTATTAGATGGTTCGACTTTATTAATTGTTTTAATATTCATTTCTTCTGCTTTACTTCCTATTTCCATATAGACATGACAAGATTCCTTTCTAATAGGATTAGCACTACCACGAGGTGCAGATATAAATCTTTTAAGAGCAGGTCCTTGATTTACCATAATCGTTTTTACGTATAACTGTGCTTCTTCTATTCTAAGACCGGATTTTGATTTTTGTTTATAGTTATCAATATTATGAAGTAACAATTTATATAAAAATCTAGCGCCTTTTTTAGGAGTAGTTTTTAAAATAACAAGAGCATCCTCAACAGATTTACCTCTCACTAGATTAGCTACTGGACGCATTTTTCTAGCTGATACAGGGCATTTATTGAGTTTAGCAAAATATGTTTTGCTTTTTTTCTCTTTTATAGCTTCTGCCATTAATCTTTTTCTTTTTCCCATAGCAATAATTTAAAAAATTATTTTCTTTTATCTTCTTTTCTATTACCTGCATGACCACGAAATATTCGTGTAGGCGCAAATTCACCTAATTTATGACCTACCATATTTTCAGTAACATAAACTGGAATAAATGTTTTACCATTATGCACTGCAATAGTCAGACCTACAAAATCTGGAGTAATCATTGAAGCTCTTGAATAAGTTTTAATAACTTGCTTTTTTGATGCAGCTTGCATATTTAAAACTTTTTTTTCAAGCTTATAATGTACGTAAGGTCCTTTTTTTAATGAGCGACTCATATATTTCTTTTATTTTTTTCTACGTTCAATGATAAATTTATTCGTTGTTTTATTTTTCTTACGAGTTTTGTAACCTTTAGCATAAATGCCATTACGACTACGAGGATGACCACCTGAAGCTTTACCTTCACCACCACCCATTGGGTGATCTACTGGGTTCATAGCCACACCACGATTTCTAGGTCTACGTCCTAACCAACGTCTACGGCCTGCTTTACCATGTTTTATCAAGCCATGTTCAGTATTTGAACACATTCCTATAGTTGCCTTACAATTAATTGGTATTAATCTAGTTTCGCCACTAGGCATTTTGATAACAGCATATTTATTATCACGTGATAAAAGCTGTGCATATGATCCTGCACTTCTAGCTATCTTAGCACCTTGATTAGGAAACATTTCAATATTATGTATCAAAGATCCCAAAGGGATTTCACTCATATACAAGCAGTTTCCTATTTCTGGAGGTACATTTTTACCTGAAATAATAGTTTGTCCTACTTTTAGTCCCTGAGGAGCAATAATATATCTTTTTTCTCCATCTTTATATGCTAATAAAGCTATTCTAGCACTACGATTAGGGTCATATTCAATAGACTTCACTACAGCTGGAATACCATCTTTATCTCTTTTGAAATCTATTATACGGTACATCCTTTTATGACCACCGCCACGATATCTAATAGTTCTATGACCTTCATTATTACGACCACCAGTTTTTTTAATAGGTACTAATAAACTTTTTTCAGGTTTATCAGTAGTGATTTCAGAGAAATCATTTATAACTTTAAAACGTAATCCTGGTGTTACTGGTTTAAATTTTTTTAATCCCATTATTTACAATCTTTTAAATATTACTATAAAAATCTATTGAATAACCTTCTTTC
>JASEGF010000271.1 GCA_030017935.1 Bacteroidales bacterium
CTACCAAAAGTGAACAAGCTGATTTATATATGTCTATGTTTGGTCGTAATGGTGAAGCCCCCATTCCTATTATTGCTGCAGCATCACCAGTAGATTGCTTTTTTGCTGCTTTTGAAGCTGCTAAGATTGCATTGGAACATATGACACCTGTTATTTTACTTTCTGATGGATATATTGGTTTAGGTTCTAGTGTGTTTCGTATTCCTAAAATGGCAGATTTACCTGAAATCCATCCTCCTTTTGCTGATCCTAATGTTAAGTATTATCCTTATGAACGTGATGAAGAATGGCATGTGAGAAAATGGGCTATACCAGGTACTCCAGGATTACTGCATAGAGTTGGGGGTTTAGAAAAATCTGATATATATGGCGAAGTAACTACTGATGCCAAAAATCATGAAAAAATGGTGATTAATAGAGAAGAAAAAATTAAACGTATTGCTCATAAATGGCCTCTGCAACGAATTACTGGTCCAGAAGATCCAGATTTATTAGTTGTTAGCTGGGGTGGTACTAAAGGTCAAGTGGAGGGTGCTGTTCAAAACCTAACTGCAAAAGGTTATAAAATTGCCCATACTCATTTCAGATATATTAATCCATTACCTCTAAATACTCATGAAATATTAAAATCTGGCAAAAAAGTTATTGTCTGTGAGCTTAATAGAGGACAATTTGCTAATATTCTCAGAATGAACTATCAAGATATTGAATTGCATCAATATAATAAAGTGCAAGGGCAACCATTCACAATGAAAGAATTAGAAAATGCATTTACAGAATTATTAAATTCATAAAATTTTAATATCATGAAAAAATCAATAAATAATACAATACCAAAATCCGATGTGCCATTGACACCAAAAGATTTTGAAAGTGATCAAATAATAAGATGGTGTCCAGGATGTGGTGATCATATGATAGTAAATTCATTAAAAAAAGTTTTTGCTGAGATTGGCTATAAAAAAGAAAATTATGTAGTTGTGTCTGGAATAGGTTGTAGTTCTAGATTACCTTATTATGTCAATTCCTATGGTTTTCATGGCATACATGGTAGAGCCAATGCTATAGCTAGTGGTGTGAAGATTGCTAATCCTAAATTAAGTGTTTGGGTAGCTACTGGTGATGGTGATTCTTTAGCTATTGGCGGTAATCATTTCATACATGTTGTTAGAAGAAATTTAGACATGAATATTATTCTATTTAATAATCAAATCTATGGACTCACTAAAGGACAATATTCACCTACTTCACCTTTGGGTGCCGTTACTAAAACTTCTCCTTATGGAACTATAGAACATCCTTTCACAACAGGTGAATTAGTATTAGGCGCACAAGGCACATTCTTTGCTCGTTCGTTAGACATATTGGTTGATCTCTCAACTAATGTACTTTTCGAAGCTGCTGATCATGATGGCACATCTGTTATAGAAATTTTCCAAAATTGCGTTATATTTAATGATGGTGCTTATAGTGAAATAACTAATAAAGAAAATCGTGATGATAATGTTCTAATCGTTGAAGATGGTAAACCAATGATTTTTGGTAAAAATAAGGACAAAGGATTAGTCTTAAATAATTTTAATTTAGAAGTTGTTACTATAGGGGAAAATGGAATTACTGAAAACGATATCTTAGTTCATGATGCTAAAACTCCTTCTCCATTTATTCATTTGATGTTAGCTAAAATGCATCATCCTTGGGTTTTCGGTGTGATAAGAAAAACTCCTGCTCCTACATATGATGATCTAATGGAGGAACAAATTAGCATGGTAAAAGCTAAATCTAATATTAAATGCATGGATGATCTACTAAATAGCGGAGATACTTGGGAAATCAAATAATAATTGTTACAATATTATTAAATAAGGAAGCAGTATTTTATGCTTCCTTATTTTTTTATATTTATTTCATAAAAATTATTTTGAAGGAAAAAAAATTCATTTATATTTGCAAAAATTTTTAAAAAAATAAGTAAAACTATGATGGAAAAAATTACAACTTCATTAAGAGAATCAAAAACAATGCGATGGACAGCTTTGATTCTCGTAGCTTTCACAATGTTAACAGGATATTTCATTTCAGATGTTATGTCTCCATTAAAGCCATTAGTGGAAGCTGAACTGCAATGATCAAGTACTGAATATGGTGTCTTTACTGGTGCTTATGGTTGGATAAATGTGTTTTG
>JASEGF010000272.1 GCA_030017935.1 Bacteroidales bacterium
GCTTATTATCAGTATTGGGTAAGTGCTAAAGTAGCTAAAGGTATAATGAGAGGCCCAGTAGCTAATGAGCTCATGGAACATGCTAATGAAGAATTAGAACATGCAGAGAAATTAGCAGAACGCATTCTACAATTAGGTGGAACACCTATCATTAAACCAGAAGATTGGTACAAAATGTGCAATTGTGGATATGAAGCACCAGATAATCCAAATGCCGAAGCATTATTAAAACAAAACATTAAGGGTGAACAATGTGCTATTGGTGTTTACAATAAATTATTAGAATTCATCGGAGATAATGATCCTATTACTTTTCATCTAATTCGCGAAATTCTAGAAGATGAGGTAGAGCACGAAGATGATTTAGAAAATCTACTTGAAGATTTCGAATCTATGAAAAAATAATTTTTTCATAGATAAATTTAATAAAAAAGCCTCAATTGAGGCTTTTTTATTAATATATTCATAATTATTAAAAATCATCAAATAAGGATAATTGATTGACTTTCTTTTCGATAGTTTGATTTTTAATGTTATTAACTTTATGTTCATGATTTTCTTTCTTATAAAAATAATGTAAAGAATGTGGGTCATTATTTTGAATAAAATCATTAATAATAGTTCTAATAAATTTATTAGGAGTAGTCCCACTTATTTTACAATATTCTTCAAATTTAATTGCTGCGCTATTAGGAATAGCATATTTATATTTTCTATATTTAGCTTTTCTCCTTGACATGATAAAGTTATTTTATAATTTCATTTACATCTTGCATTATTTTATATAAAAAATTTTCAGCTTTAACCTTACTACTACTTTCTACATAAATACGAATAATAGGTTCAGTATTAGACGGTCTCATATGTATCCATGTATCATCATTATTCGTTAGTTTAAGTCCATCAATATTAATAGAGTCAAATTGAGAATTACGCTTTTGAATTTCATTTAAAATATAATCTATAGATAAATTAAAATTACTAATTTCAATTTTAGATTTTATCATATGATAATAAGGATAATATGATTTGATGACTGATACAGGCTTTTGTTTAATAGCTAAAAAACTTAAAAACAAGGCAATTCCTAGGATAGCATCCCTACCGTAATGTAATTCTGGCAAAATGACTCCTCCATTGCCTTCGCCACCGATTACTGCTCCTACTTCCTTCATTTTATTCACTACATTTATTTCGCCTACTGCAGAATAATATAAAGGGCAATTATATTTATCAGCTATGAATTTAACTGCTTGAGTTGTACTCAAATTAACAACTACAGGGCCAGGTTTATTTTCCAGAATATAATCAGCAACGGCTACAATGGTATATTCTTCACCAAACATATCTCCATTATCACAAACAATAGCTAATCTATCTACATCTGGATCTACTGCAAAACCTACATCTGCTTTATTAGTTTTCACATTAAATGATAGTTGAGATAAATTTTCGGGTAATGGTTCTGGTGAATGCTCAAAAATACCATTTAATTCATCATTTAACAAAATATAATTTTCAACTCCTAATGCATCAAATAATTTTCTAATAGCTATACTACCAGTACTGTTAATAGTGTCTACGATAATTTTAAAATTAGATTGTCTAATTAAATCTCTTTTAACATAAGGTAAATCTAAAATTGCATTTATATGATAATCTATCAAATCTGGAGCCTTATGAATTTGTCCAAATTTTTCTTCTTTAACAAGAGAAAAAGATGATGTATCACTAGCAATGTTTTCAATTTTATTCAGAATATCCTCCGTAATGAATTCACCTTTCTCATTAAAAAATTTAAGAGCATTCCAATTTTGAGGATTATGACTAGCAGTTATCATTATACCACCTTGAGCATTTAAATACTTAACTCCCATTTCCATACTAGGAGTAGTGCTATAATCTGCATCAAACACGTCTATACCTGCATATATCAAACTATTTATTACTAAATTTTTTATAGAATTTCCTGATATTCTACCATCTCTACCGACAATAACTTTGGGTAAAGCATCTTGATATTGGTTTTTAATAACAGTAGCAAAGGCTAAAGAGTATTTTACTACATTTATAGGATCTAATCCATCACTATCTCCTATGGTACCTCTAATACCTGAAATAGATTTAATAAGTGGCATAAATTATTATTTTGCTTTTCCTTGATTGGCTACTTTGTTTATAG
>JASEGF010000273.1 GCA_030017935.1 Bacteroidales bacterium
CTAAGGCAGAAACATCATTACCATAGCTTTGGTTACCAGCCATAGTTCTATCAGTTGTGAGACATGTGCGCTTTTCTACATCTGTAAAACCATCATAAATATTAATAGATCCATCAGCACCATCATTATCTATAGCATAAATACTATAGGGTAAATCTGTTAATAATCCGATACCAGCGAAATAATTAGAATCTATATCAAAAGTTACTGCTCCACGAATGGCATCTTCACCAATAGTTTTATTACCTTTCTCTCCTATATCCCAATCAGCAAATATTCCAAAATAAAAATTATCAATATCATCATTGGAATTATTTATAATATTATAATTAACAACAAAAAAATCTTGATTTAGTCCAGAAATGTAATTATAAGATCTTTGCTTAATATCAATGCCAATAGGCAAAAAGCTCAATGAATCATTATAGCTACACACGACATTCCTTGTATGATTATTGATATTTGTATAAGAATAAATTTCATTTTTAATTTTAAAACTATTTTTTAGTTGATCATTAGCACCATAAATATTATCTGAAATTCTGCCATCAGTCATACCAGCTACTACACCAATGACACTTGATAAAGGAATAGAATTTTTATAACTCACACCATTACCATATAGATGATATCGCCCGTCATAATATCCTATTCTACCATTATTAGTAAAAGAAGCTAATAAATTATCATTAGATAAATCAATAATATTAGGAGAATAATCTATATAAATAGGATCTATATTAGTAAAAGAGCTATTGGATAATTTGGCTAAAATTAAAAAAGTAGTTGGATGATAGGTGGTATCATCAATGATAAATCTAGCAGATAAACTTTTAGGTACATTATAGCTAAGGCTATCAAAAATAAAAATACTATCAAGTAAATGAAAATTAGGATTTTTTGATTGCAAATGAATGGTTACATCATGTGAAGAATTTAAAAAACTCTGGATAGAAAATTGTAAAATCAATGTGTCGCCAGTAGTAATATCAGTAGGATATGTAGAATAATCTATTAATCTAATCGAAGGTAAAAAATTATCATATAATGCATTGTAAATATTTAATCTGCCAGAGCCCAGTTTATTTTTATAAATTAGATTATCAGAAATAGTGTCAATCACATCAGCAGAAGTCCTTAATAGCTCTATAGCATCTAAGTTATTTAATTGTGGAAAATGGCTCAAGACTAAAGCAGCTGCAGCAGATACCATGGGGGCAGCCATTGATGTTCCATTAGAATAAATGAAACCAGCATTAGGCCATGTAGAAAAAATACTATGTCCTGGAGCTGAAATATCAACATCATAATAATAAGATGAATAAGGCCACTTAATATCATATTGATTGGTGGCAGCTACAGACATAACATAAGGAAAAGAAGCGGGGAAATATCGTATTTCATCATTTTGATTGCCAGCAGCAGCTACTATTATAGCTTTTTTTACTAATGTAGCATATTTAATAACTTCTAATGGGAACTGCCCAGGAAATGTTGTACTACCCCAACTGCAATTGATAACTCTGCAACCGTGTTCCACAGCATATATAATTCCTTCATAAGCATAAATCATTTGGTCATTGTCATTAATAACTTTAATAGGTAAGACTTTACATTTAAAACCAATGCCACTCATCCCGAAATTATTATCTGTAGTAGCTCCAGCGATACCAGATATATGAACACCATGAGCATTAGAAAAATATGTGGGGTCATTATCCATCTCACCAAAGTCCCATCCACAATAATTATCAATGAAACCATCATTATCATTGTCTATGCCATCTATAGTATCGCGGTAATTATATGCCACTGAATTAACAAGATCAGGATGTGAAAAATCAAAACCAGTATCTACGATTCCTATTACAATGTTGCTATCACCTTGTTCTATATCCCAAGCCTCATAGGCTTGTATGAGATTGAGATAATATTGATTGTTTATAAAAGGATCATTTGGCATGTATAAAGGCTGCGGAATATAATAAGGCTCCGCATATTCTACTTTATTGCTAGACATTACTATGCGTGCTATTATATTAGGATCATAATCTGGAGAATATTTTAATCTGTATATTCTAGATAAATCAATATTTAGTTTATCATCGGCATTTTTTTC
>JASEGF010000274.1 GCA_030017935.1 Bacteroidales bacterium
GTGATCAATGCTTGAGCTCTGAGAGATAAATATTTAGAGAAATTCTTGTCTTTTATTAATGCTGCTGCTTGATTTAATAAACTAGCAGCTTGTTCTAATTGTTCTTTAAAATATTCATGATAAAAAATTGCCTTTAATTTACCATTTTCATCACGTCTAATCATAGTATATAGAGAGGTTTTATTAGTATCTTGCCATTGTTCGAATTCTTCTTTTGTCATATCATGAGGATAAAAATTAGCTCCAGCAGGTTTAGTGCCATAACCATTTATAAATGGCTTGTTATCGTTTAGTCTGTCCCATGGACCATAATTGATATAAGCATATTGCCTCAAAGTTTCATTAGAAATAGTATCCATTAATTTTTTATCACCAAAAGCCTGTTGCCAGAATAATTCATCCATTATATTTGCAGCTTCTATCATTAATTTAATAGCTTGCTTTTCTGAATCATTTAGCATTGATAAATCTGTTTTTAATTCATAAGAAGAATATATAGCTAAAGAATCTAAAGATAATTTTGCTTGTTGGCTATCTGTTTTCTTTTTGCATGCATTACTAAATAATAATATTGCAATCATAGGAATTAAAAAAATTTTTGATTTCATAATTATAATTTTTTGAAAAATTTTAGCAAAGATATATAATTTTAAAGATAAAATGAATAGGAATCACAAAATAATTATAAAAATTATTCTACTTTAATAAAAACATAAGTGATAGTACCTATCTGCTCTTCAGGGGCATTAGGGTCACTTGAAAATTTAGATCTCATAGCAGTCTCTTCGCATTTTTTCCATAGAGCTGAATTGCTAATAGTAGTGCCGAAATAACCAGCTTGTGCTTTAACAACATTGCCATCTTTATCAACCCATATTTTCACTACTACTTTACCTTGATCATCTTCTGAATAATCGGGTATAGGAATATATTTAGCTCCACGTCCTGATAGAGAATAACCAGGTCCTGAACCGCCACCGCTGCCAGGTCCTACACCGCTGCCTGTACCACTTCCGATGCCGCTTCCAGTACCACTACCAGAACCAGTCCCCGATCCAGTACCTGTACCACCACCACTGCCACCTTGTCCAAATTGAAATTTTTGAATTCGCTGATCTAAGGTAGGTTGAGCCGGTTGCTCAGGTTCTACACTTTTGGGTTTGTCCTTAGTTGCAGTTTCAGTATAATCTACTTCTTCATCAGGAATAGTTACATATTCTGTAGATGATTGTTGAATGGTTTTATCAATGACCTGTTGGATTTCTATTGGAGCACCGCCGCCACCACCGCCGCCTAAATCTATTTCTATACCTTGTTCGGGAGGTGGTGGTACAGGAACTCTAAAGCCTAAAATCATCAATAGAGTTACTATCAATATACCTACTAGAATTGTTATAGTTAAAGAAATAAGTTTATTCTTTTTTTCTTCCATAGCTTATTTCTTTGGTTGAGTAGCTAAAATAGCTTTATGAGAGGCATTTAAGCTTTCATTTATTTGATTTACTATGTCTATAATATTTACAACAGCTTGCACAGGAACAGTAGCATCTGCATTAATAACGACAGACGCATCTGGCGGACTATCTTTTAATCGTATAGTCATTTGCTCTGCTAATTTCAGCTCATCTACAGGAATGCCATCAATATAATATTGTAATTTCTCATCAATATAAATTTTTACTGGCTTAGCAGGAGCTAACACACGTGGAGAAGTGCTAGATGGCAATAAAAGTTTTATAGCATTAGGGCTAATAAGGGTAGATGTTAACATAAAAAATATAAGAAGAAGAAATACTAAATCAGACATCGAGGTATTATTCATTTCTACTCCAATTCTATGTTTAGGCTTTAGATCCATAATTTTTTATTTTGGAGGTTGTTGTAAAAAATCTATAAATTCTGTAGCTCTAGCCTCTAGCATATATACTAATCTTTCGATTCTATCTACTATAATATTATATAAAAAAGTTACTATTATGCCGACTATTAAACCAGCTACTGTCGTTATAAGTGCTTGATATATCCCTTGACTTAATAATGAAATATCTATATTATTCCCAGCATTTGCCATATTAAAAAATGCTCTAACCATA
>JASEGF010000275.1 GCA_030017935.1 Bacteroidales bacterium
AGAAATAAATTTAAACCCACGTGTTTCATCAAAACGTTCTGCAGCTTTTATCAATCCGATATTCCCTTCGTTTATTAAATCTTGTAAGCTAAGACCTTGATTTTGATATTGCTTAGCTACACTAACAACGAAACGTAAATTAGCTTTTACTAATTTGTTTCTTGCTGCCTCATCACCTTGTTTGATACGTTGAGCTAATTTAACCTCTTCGTCAGGAGTGATGAGCTCCTCTCTACCAATCTCCTGCAAATAATCATCCAATGAAGTGTAATCTCTATTGGTGATAGAACGCGTAATTTTTAATTGTCTCATATATATTTATACCTCTACTTTTTATGTACGATTATAATATTTTTTAATATACTATAAAAAAGTTATACAAAATTACAACAAAAATTTGATATAGCAATATTTTTTTATAAAATGTTTATATATTAAATGCATAATAAGCTTTCATACCATTAGGATATATGCCTTCTATCAAAATAGCACCCTTCCTATTGACTAATGCATTTTCTATATCTTCGATAGAATTAATAGGATTATGATCTATCTCAGTTATAATGAAATCTTTTTTTATACCAGCTTTCTGTAATGGACCACTCTGAATATCTGTAATTTGAATGCCGTGATCTATTTTAAGCTTTGCCATCAAATCTGGTGAAGGTTTTTCAAAAGTAGCACCTAATATAGATTGAGCAGAAATTTCTTCTTTTTTAATAGGTTTTAAATCACCATTTTTATTAAGTAATTGAACTCTAGCAGTTTTAATTTTATTATTAGATTTATATTCTATAGTTACCCAATCACCTATATTTTTTTCATTTATTTTTTCTAATAATCTAGAAGCAGAATTTAATTCTTCACCATCAATTTTTAGAATTATATCACCAGCATTTAATCCAGCTTTAAAAGCAGCACTATTAGGAGTAACAGCAGTAATTAATACTCCTCTCGTATCATCTATTCCGTATTTTTTAGAAACAGTAGCATTAATATCAGTTACACTAACGCCTAAATATGGCCTTTGTACAAAACCATAATTTATAAGATCATTAGCTACTTTTTTTGCAAGATTAGATGGTATAGCAAAAGAATATCCTATAAAAGCACCTGTTTTTGTAGCAATAGCAGTATTAATACCAATTAAATTACCATAAATATCTACTAAAGCACCACCACTATTACCAGGATTCACAGCTGCATCAGTTTGTATAAATGATTCTACAGCATCTGCAGATTCTAAAATGTTAATATTCCTAGCTTTAGCACTTACTATACCTGCTGTCACAGTAGAAGTCAAATTAAAAGGGTTCCCTACAGCTAGCACCCATTCACCTATTTCTACTTTATCGCTATTACCAAATTCTAAAAATGATAAATTATTAGCATCAATTTTAATTACAGCTAAATCTGTACTAGCATCATTACCTATTAATTCAGCTTTAAATTCTCTTTTATCATTTAATGTTACTATTATTTCTTTAGCATCTTGTACTACATGATTATTGGTAATGATATAACCATCTGCACTAATAATAACTCCAGAACCACCACCTATAATGGTTTGCTCTTGCCTTGGCCCACCAAAAAATTTAAAAAAATCATAAAATGGAGCAAAAAAATCGTCATAATAAATATTTTTATAAGTAAATGTAGTCTTAATATTTACCACTGCTGGAATAGCTCTTTGTGAAGCATAACGAAAGTCTGGATATTTTATAGTATCTCCAATAATTGGGAAATTATAATTGTAAGAACTCCTGCTTTCTTCTGCCCTACTTGGACTAACAGTAAAACTATAAATAACTAAAAACATTAATACTAATGTCAGTACACTTGTCGTTTTTTGAAAATAATTCCAAAATTTTTCTAATTTTTCTTTTTTAATACTCATAATAGTAAATTTTTTATAATTAACATTTTTTTTAAATCAAATATTATTCCAAATTATATAATTTTTTTGGTTCTATAATGTTTTGAGTGGGCTAATTATTTTACCACAAAGTGCACAAAGATATTACACAAAGTGCACAAAGTGCCTTTTTTA
>JASEGF010000276.1 GCA_030017935.1 Bacteroidales bacterium
TATTTATTAGCCATATCCATAGAGTGCCACCTAAAACACCAGTAAATTCATACCATTGTATTATAGAAGGCATAGTAGAAAATACATTGCCTAATGTGAGCCATGGCCAGCTGAGCTGCCAATTAAAATGTAAATATTCGAAACAAATCCATAAAATCACATAAATAATACCAATTCTATTGGTGCTACCTAACCATTTTTTTAGATTAAATGCCATTTGTAATGTCAGGGACATTAGTGCTGCATTAGCTAAAATGACAAATACTGAGCCTACTGCTGTTGCATGCCAAATCCAATAACTAGTAAATGCATTCCACAGTAAAAATCCGGGATAAGTATAACGAAATATCGCTCCACCAATGAATTTGTCTCTATTATGTTCTATGTGATCTATTATCCATAAAAATGGTACCAAACTAATCAAACAAAATAGTGGAAATCCTTTTAATGGCCAGCTAATTAATAGTAGACAACCGCCAATAATAGATGATAATATTAAATATTTCTTTTTGTGTTTATCTATATTTATCATAATTTATTTTATTATTGCAAAATAAAATAAATTAATTTTAATGTGATAAAATAATTTTTTAATCACATAATAGTTATTTTATTTGTAAATTTGCTTTTATGAATGATTTACCACTAGATAATAAAATACCTAAAAAAAATTGGTTTAAAAAATTCAATTTATCTAACAGATTTTAAATCATTCTTTAATTTTTTTCAAAATTTGTTTTTTTTACATTTTTACTTTTATTTTGTCTAAAAAAAAATAATATATTAATTTCGATAACTATCTTTTTAAAATGAAAAAATTTTTCCTTTATCATTATTTAAAAAAAATATTTTTTATAATTATACTTTTTTATTTTTCAAATTTATACTCTCAATCTGGTAATTGTGATGTAAATACCCCATATTATTTAGTAGATTTATCTTCATCAATAGATAGTGTCTGGATTTCTCCATTGGTAGTACGTGATGGTAATTGTTGCGGAACTACAAATCCTGATAGATGCATCGAGTTTTACATAACAATGAATCCAGGTACTATTGCTATTCGTTTTAGTATCAATTCAGGTGCTATACCACCTGGTTCTATGTTTTATCAAATTGATTGTGGTCCTCAGGTTCCAGTAGGAGATGCTGTATGTTTGCAGGCACCAGGACCTTATACTTTGACTTTTTGCAAACCTGGTAATAATGAAAATACTTATAAAATAGAAGCTATTCCTGCTCCAAATACTGATTTTTTCTATGCTGATGTAGATGGTTATTGTAATATTATGCTTAATGTGGTAGGACTAGACTCGACCACAGTGCAATGGACAGATATTACATACGGTGGATTATATGATAGTTATCTAAACTGCACTCATTGTCTAAATCCCTTAGTGAATTTTTTGCCAGATCACCCACCATATGTTGATTACCAGGTATGTGGTGAAGTTTTGGCACCAGAATGTAGTATAAGCTTGATATTTTGTGATACGATTAGAGTTTATTTTTATGATCAATTAAATGTTAGTTTGAGTGAAGATACCACATATATTTGTGAAGGAGAATCTAATATTAGTCTCATACCTACTGTAAGTGGTGGGCTCCCTCCATATCAATTTTTTTGGTATTACGACGGAAATATAGTAAGCAATGATTCCATTTTTTATGCTTACGATAGTGGAACATATATATTAGAAGTTAGGGATTCTACTTACCCATCATGTTTCCCCTTTTTAGATACTATTCTGGTTGAATTTGCTCCATTGCCAAATATCACTGCTACAGCAAATCCATCAGAGATTTGTCTTAGTGAAAGCTCAGATTTGATGGTAAGTTCAGATATCATTGGAACAACGTTTAGCTGGTCTAATGGTTTAGGCACAAATCCAAATGTAACAGTTAGTCCAACAGCTACGACAACATATTCAGTTACTGGAACGACACCAGAAGGTTGTACTGGCACAGCAGAAGTTACAGTAACTGTTCATCCATTGCCAAATATCACTGCTACAGCAAATCCATCAGAGATTTGTCTTAGTGAA
>JASEGF010000277.1 GCA_030017935.1 Bacteroidales bacterium
GTGTAATATCTTAGTGAACTTTGTGGTAAAATAATTAACATAAATAATTTACCCACAATAAAAGTTATAGAACCACAACGATATTATCATTTAAATTATTTATAATTTATTAAGGATGCTATTACAATAATTATAATAATCTAATTATTTATATGTAATGTACAAAATTTAATAGAAAAGATAATTTTTTTAAAATAAATTATCTTTATATTAAAAAAAATATATAATTTAGTAAAAAATAAAAAAATTATGAAAAAGGTATCAATTATTTTTATCGTGTTAATTTCATTATTAATGGGAAATATTTTAAACGCACAAAATGTAGGTATAGGAAGTACCTCATTTATACCTGATGCTTCTGCTGGGTTAGAAATTCGATTTAGTGATAAAGGGCTCTTGATACCACGAGTAGTTCTTATGAGTACAACTGACCAAACAACAATACCAACACCAGCCACATCATTATTAGTGTATAATTTAGGGACAGGAGGCTTAACACCAGCAGGATATTATTATTGGGATGGTAGTCAATGGGTTAAGTTTGCTACAGGTACTGGAGCAGGCATCACATCAATAGGTCCAGGTACCTCAGGCACAGAGACCAGTGGAAGTGGATTAACATTCAGTGCCAATCCTATCACTACTACAGGAACAATAGCTTTATCAAATTCAGGAGTTGCAGCTGGTACTTATGGTAACTCAGGTGGTAATATACCAAACATTACTGTAGATGCAAGAGGTAGACTGACCTCAGCGGCAAATAGATTACTAACATATTCAGATGTGGGAGCCGCTGCATCCTCACATACACATGCTACACTGAGCAATGGTGCCGGTATATCAGCATTTAGCTATAATGGTTCTGGTGCTGCGACTGTCGGATTAACTACTACAGGTGTAACAGCTGGTAGCTATACTAATACAAATTTAACAGTAGATGCTTATGGTAGGATAACTGCAGCTTCGAGTGGTACTGGTGGTGGCGTTACTATGGGATGTGCCACTAATAATTATTTAACCAAGAGATCTAGTGCAACTACACTTTCATGTAGTCAATTATATGATAATGGAACAAATGTTCAAATAGGAACCACTAGTTTAACCAATTGTAAATTTGGCATTTCTTATAGCAATACAGATATTTATGGCATATATGTTACCATGCCTGGTTGGGCTATTTTTGGTGATGCATCAGCAGGTGGAGGAGGTAGAGGTGTTACAGGTAGTGGTGGTGAATGCGGCGTGTATGGATATAATGGTAGTGCGACTTCAGTATTGGGCAGATTAGGATATTATTCTAATCCATATTACTATGGTGTTTATGCTGAAAATAAACGTACAAATACAGGAACTATTCATTTTGGTCTATATAGTAAATGTGATGGTAATGTTAGCGGAGGAAGTGGTACTGATAAAAATATAGCTGTGAGCGGTTATGCAGGAAATCATAATTTAATGAATGTTGGTGTATATGGTCAGGTAGGCAGCATGTCATATGGAACGAATAATTATGGTATATATGGCGATGCTGTTGGACCTGCTAATGGTTATGCTTATGGCGTTTATGGTAAAGCACATGATTGTGGTACTGGATACGGTGTATATGGTGATGGGCTTACTTACGGTGTATATGGGGTTAGCTATGCTAATACTGCAACGTCTGCTGCTATTTATGGAAAAATGTCTAGTGGAGATGGTACTGTATATCAAGCTGTACGTGGCGAAGCAACAGGAGGTAGTGGTAAAGATAATAGAGGTGTTACTGGTTTAGGAGGGCCATCATCAACGCCGTTAGCTACTACTTCTTATGGTGTAAAAGGACATGCTCAATTCTCTACAACAGGTTATGGAGTTTATGGTAGCTCAAGTGGTTGTACTACTGGATATGGATTATATTGTTCTGGCAATGGTGCTTATACTGGGACATGGAGTGCTGTTTCTGATGAAAAATTTAAAAAAAATATTTCAGATTATAATAATGCCCTCGACAATATTATGAAATTACGACCTGTCACATACGAAATGAAAACAG
>JASEGF010000278.1 GCA_030017935.1 Bacteroidales bacterium
TTGATAAATTATTAACAATCAAATGATTATTGCGTTTTTAAGGGTCGACTATTTAGAAATTTTTTTATCTTTTGCAATATTTTTTTGATTAATTAAAAAAAATGATATAAATTTGTAATATTAAATTAAATATAAAGTAATATGAAGACTTACAAATTATTAATTTTATTCTTTTTATTGATCTCTTCATTTTCTAGTATTAAAGCTCAAATTTCTCCTTCTGATACTATTGATAAATTTACGAAAAGTCATATAAAATATGATTCTGTAAAAATAAAAATGTTATTAGAGCAAAAACAGCAAACACCTATAGAAGACTTATACATCATTAGTGGATATGAAAGTCAATTCAAGCAATCTGAAATTCTTTCAAACGATGATATCCAACAAGATAATGAAATAAGACTAGGAGAAAGGAGTGTTTATTTACACCCTACATTAGGTTTGCAAAATACTTATAATGGAAATTGTATGGAATCTATTCCATGTGGTACAACTCATTCATATTATGATAATGGCGGCGCTAGTGTAAATTATTCTAATAATATAAACAATATTTATAGAACTTTTTGCCCTTCTGAAGCAGGAAAATGTGTAAGAGCAACTATTAATAATTTTAACATTGAAGATAAATTGTTTGGAGGATGTTGGGATTATCTATCTATTGGTTCAGGGCCTACACAGAATGTTTCTATTCTTTGGCAAGGATGTGGCACTAATTCGTCCCCTGAAACTATGCAAGGGACATATTCTAGCCAATTTATATCTACTGATCCAAGTGGATGTCTTGTGTTTAGATTTTATTCAGATGGGTCTGATACTAAATCTGGGTGGAATATTACTTTAGACTGTGTTCCTTGCGGGTATGGCCCTAGTGGTAACGAAAGTAATGATTGCATTAATGCTATACCTATTTGTTCAGATGACAATTTTACAGGTTCAAGTGATGGACCTGGAATTTCTAGTGATGGGTGCTCTGGATGTCAAATTAGTGAAAATTACTCAACATGGTTTCATTTTCTTGTTAAAACAGGGGGTACAATAGCCCTTACACTTATACCAGATAATTACAACGATGACTATGATTTTGCACTTTATCAGGCATCAAGTTGCGGATCTTTGGGGACACCTGTTAGATGTTCTTACGCAGCTAATGTAGGAAATACAGGAATGGTTGATGGAGCTGGTGATAACTCAGAAGATGTATATGGAGATGGTTGGGTAGAAGATATAAGTGTTAGTGCAGGTCAGAGCTATTATTTATTAGTAAATAACTGGACTGCAGGTGGATCCGGATTTACTCTTGATTGGTCATTTGGTGGTGGTGCTTCAATGATGCCACCTGTAACAGCATCAGCTTCACCAACATCTGTATGTGCAGGAGCAAGTTCTACACTAACAGCAAGTGGAGCAGATAAATACACTTGGTCTCATAGTCTGGGTGCAGGAAGTACTAAAACAGTAACACCAACAATTACAACCACTTACACAGTGACTGGTTCATTATCTAGTGGATGTAGTAATACAGCAACAGTAACAGTTACAGTAAGTTCTTCACCAACTATTAATGTAACAGCAGCACCATCATCAATATGTTCAGGTGGTTCATCAGTATTAACAGCGAGTGGAGCAAATACATATAGTTGGTCAGGAGGATTGGGAACAGGAGCAAGTAAAACAGTTACGCCAAGTGCAACGACTACATACACAGTAACAGGTACAAGTACAGCGGGATGTACAGGCACGGCAACAGTAAGTGTAACAGTAAATCCATTACCGGCGGTAACAGCAACAGCAAGTCCATCAGCAATATGCAATGGAGCAAGTTCAGTCTTAACGGCAAGTGGAGCAAATACATATAGTTGGTCTGGTGGATTGGGAACAGGTGCAAGTAAAACTGTTACACCTAGTGCAACGACCACATACACAGTAACTGGTACAAGTACAGCAGGATGTACGGGCACAGCAACAGTAAGTGTAACAGTAAATCCATTGCCGACGGTAACAGCAACAG
>JASEGF010000279.1 GCA_030017935.1 Bacteroidales bacterium
CTCAACTAAATGTAAGTAATTTGAGTAATGGTGTTTATCAACTATTAATAAAATTAGATAATGATAGATTGATCTTACCTGTAATAATCGAGAAATAAATATATTTGGTTTATTAATTTTGATTATTTATGTTATATTTGTCAGTTATTAATGAGGATAAATTATTTATAAAATTTAAAAAATATTATTTTTAAAAAACTTTTTTTAATCTTGTAATAAAATAAAATTTATGTATATGCAAAGAACATTATTTTTAATTATTTTATTTAGTTTTTCTTTGTTTATTTATGGTCAAAATAAACAAAATGAGGGGCGAATAGTCCCTATATCACAAAAAATTCAAAATCAAACTTGGCTAAATAGAGTTACTGACATAGATTTCAGCTATTCTATTTTAAAATCTAATTTTAATTGGCAATCTATAAAACAAGAAGATTCTATAAGAGAATTACAAAAATTGCCAAGACGAATTGGTTTCTCAGTGCCTATAGATTTGAATTTATTAAATGATATTACTCCAATAGATGAAGATGGATATTATATATATAGGTATAAAATATATGCAGAAGATGCAAAAAAAGTTGGTTTCGTCTTTGATGATTTCTATTTACAACCTGGAGATGAAATATATATAGCAAATGAGAATGGCCAAGTTATAGGTCCTATTACTGAAGCAGAAAATAAAGCATCGAGGATGTATTCTACAATTCCAATAAGTGGACAAGAGATTACATTGATCTATGTAAAACAGCAGAATAGTCTTGCTTGGTCTCGATTGCATTTATCAGAAATAGTATATATTTATTATGAAGAAAAAGCTGAAAAAAATTTAGGAGATGCACAATCATGCCAAGTAAATATAAATTGTTCTCCTGAAGGAGACAATTGGCAGATGCAGAAACGAGGTGTAGCACGTATTAATTTTAGAGAGGGTAGCAACTGGTATCTATGTAGTGGAACCTTAATCAATAATACAGCAAATGATGGAACACCTTATTTTTTGACAGCATATCATTGTGGTGGTGATGCATCTGCTGCAGATAGAAATGTTTGGCAGTTTTATTTTAATTATGAACGTCCTGGTTGCCCTAATACAGGAACACCTCCCAATAATGTAATTACAGGATGTACCTACAAAGCTGGTGGAGATATTTCTGGTGGTAGTGATTTTCAATTATTACTATTAAACTCTTCTCCTTCATTGTCTTGGAATCCATATTACAATGGCTGGAGTAAATCTACTACAGCTAGTCCAAGTGGTGTTAGCATTCACCATCCTTCTGGTGATGCGAAAAAAATATCTACTTACACTCAAACATTAGGAACAGTTAGTTTGGCTGGTTGCATGAGCAGTGCTCATTGGGCAGTAAAATGGGCTCAAACAGCAAATGGCTGGGGAGTAAGTGAACCTGGTAGTAGTGGTTCACCTATATTTGATAATAATAAAAGAGTCGTTGGGACACTGACAGGAGGTAATTCTACATGTAGTAATCCTACATATCAAGATTATTATGGTAAATTTTCTAAACATTGGGATGCTAATGGTACTACCAATGATAAAAAATTGAAACCTTGGTTAGATCCATTAGGTATTAATCCCACTACTTTAGATGGTTACGATCCTAATAATACTTCTGGCGTAAATAATCCGCAAAATTTCGTAGCTACATCCATATCTCAAACTCAAATTGATTTATCATGGAGTTTAAACTCCAGCAATAATCCTGTATTATTAGTATACAATACTACAAATACCTTTGGTACACCTACATCTGGTACTAACTATAATGTTGGTCAAACAATATCAGGTGGGGGTACAGTAATATATAAAGGTTCAAATACATCTTTTGCACACACTGGATTAAATGCTGGGACAACATATTATTACAAAATATTTTCAATTGCTACTGGTAATATCTATTCTAGTGGCTTAACAGCTCAGGCTACTACTTGGTGGCAAGGAGCTGGTTTTAGTTTAGATTTCGAAGCATGTGCAGATTGG
>JASEGF010000027.1:0-7456 GCA_030017935.1 Bacteroidales bacterium
TGTGGTTTGTAGTGATGAATAAGTACTTAAAAGATAAGGTAGAATCAGACATTGGACGACTATTGAACTTATCATCCCACGATAGATGGGCGTGGGAGCGATATTTTAAATTGATGAAGTTGAAATATTAAATATCATGAAAATTTAAACAAAAAATTATTTTTCAAACGCTCACCCACAATCTCCTCTTTCTCACACTAAATAACCCATTCCCCCTTCATTTCCTTTTTTCACATTTTTCATCTAATAGTATTGTCATTGATTCAAATTGATATAGCTATTATATATATTTGTTATTTTTAGTTAAATTATTAAATTACTTGTTTTAATTAATTTAATAATTAGATAAATTTATTAAAACTCATTTTTGTGTTAAAGAATTTTTTTTTATCATTGAAATTTTTTATTTTTACAAAAAATTGAATTTAATGAAAAACTTTGTACATCTACATTTGCACACACAATACTCTATACTCGATGGTGCAGCTAATATAGAGCGAGTTTTTGCTAAAGCTCAACAATTAGAAATGCCTGCAGTTGCTATCACTGATCACGGAAATATGTATGGAGTATTAGATTTTTACCTTAAATCTAAAAAAACTAATGTAAAGCCAATCTTAGGCTGTGAAATTTATGTAGCTAAACGTTCTATGGATAAAAAAGAAAGTGATATTGATAGATCTGGATTTCATCTTATTTTATTAGCTAAAAATCTTACTGGTTATCATAATCTTTTAAAATTAGTCTCCAAGGCTTCTATTGATGGATTTTATTACACTCCTAGAATAGATAAGGAACTATTAACTAATTATCATGAAGGATTAATAGCTAGTTCTGCTTGTTTAGGTGGAGAAATACCATATTATATTAGACAAAATAATATGGATAAAGCTAGGCAAGCTGTCGGTTTTTACAGAGATCTTTTCGGTGATGATTTTTATTTAGAATTGCAAAATCATGGTTTAGAAGATCAAGCAAAAGTAAATCCTATACTGAAAAGTTTAGCTAATGAATTTGGAATAAAAACAATTGTTACTAATGATGTGCATTTTGTAAATAAAGAAGATCAAGAAGCTCACAATTTATTAATTCGTCTAAATACTAATAGAGATGATAGTACTCTAATTTATTCTGGCAAAGAATATTTGAAATCATATGATGAGATGCTGCAATGTTTTCCTGATGATGAAGAATCTATTCTAAATACATTAGAAATTGCAGAAAAAGTAGAATCTTACTCTATAGAGAATAATATTATTTTACCGAAATTTACTTTACCAGAAAATTTTAAAGATGATTTTGACTATTTATCCTTTCTCACTTACGAAGGAGCTAAAAATAAATATGGCAATCCACTGCCTGCAGAGGTAAATGAACGAATAGATTATGAACTAGAAGTAATAAAAAAAATGGGCTTTGCGGGATATTTTCTTATTGTAGAAGATTACATAAAAGCTGCTAAACAAATGGGGGTTTTAGTTGGTCCAGGTCGAGGTTCTGCTCCTGGCTCCATAGTATCTTATTGCATTGGCATCACCAATGTAGAACCACTAAGATATAAATTACTTTTTGAGAGATTTCTAAATCCAGAACGTATTTCTATGCCAGATATAGACGTAGATTTCGATGATACCGGTAGACAAAGTGTTTTGAATTACGTTATAGAAAAATATGGTAATGATAAAGTGGCACAAATCGTTTCTTTCCAAACAATGCAAGCTCGTATGGCTATTAGAGATGTTTGTCGTGTAAAAGGTATTCCTTTGTCTAAAGCTGATAAAATAGCTAAACTTGTGCCTGCTCGTCCTGGTACTAAACTAAATGATGCTTTAGAAGAATCACCAGAATTCAAACAATTATATGATGAGGACCCAGAGGCCAAGCAAGTCATTAATATTGCTATGACTCTCGAAGGTAATGTGAGATCTACTGGTGTACATGCCTGTGGTGTCATTATTAGTCCTTCAGATATTACTGATTTTGTACCATTGGCTCAGGCCAAAGACTCTCCTATTCCTGTCGTTCAATATGAAGGTAAAGATATCGAAAAAGCTGGAATGCTAAAAATGGACTTCCTAGGACTTAAAACATTATCTATTATTAAAGATACATTAGAACTTATTTATAAACGAAAAAAAATTAGTATTGATATAGATAATATTCCTTTAGATGATAAAAAAACTTTTGAACTTTTTCAGAATGGAGCAACTGTAGCCGTTTTTCAGTTTGAATCACCTGGTATGCAAAAATATCTTAAAGATTTGAAACCAACTGTATTAGATGATCTAGTAGCTATGAATGCTTTATATAGACCTGGTCCTATGGGATATATACCTACTTATATTAAACGAAAAAATGGCTCTGAACCCATAAAATATCATCATGATATCATGGCAGAAGTATTAGAAGATACTTATGGTATTATGATTTTTCAAGAACAAATCATGCAATTAAGTGAAAAAATGGCTGGTTTTTCTAAAGCTGAAGCTGATACTTTGAGAAAAGCTATGGGAAAGAAACTGCATGAACTTATTGAACAAATGAAAGTAAAATTTATCGATGGTTGTGTAAAAAATAATATTAGTAAAGAAATTGCCGAAAAAGTTTATGAAGATATGGCTCAGTTTGGTAACTATGGATTTAATAGATCCCATTCTGTTGCTTATTCTATAATTTCTTATCAAACTGCTTATTTAAAAGCTAATTATACTGCTGAATTTATGGCTAGTGTTTTAACTCATACTAGCCTAAAAGAACTTAATAAAATGCTGAGCGAATGCGATAGATTAGGTATTAAAGTTTTAGGTCCTGATATCAATGAATCTAATACTAACTTTACTGTCATTAATGACAAAACAATTCGTTTCGGACTAAGTAGCATTAAAAATGTTGGGAATATCGGTGCAGAAGCTATCATAAAAGAGCGAGATGATAATGGCCCTTTTAAAAATATTACTGATTTTGCTCGTAGAATAGGTCCTAGATCTATAAATAAAAGAGTAGTAGAAGCTTTAGCTCAAGCAGGTGCCTTTGATAGTCTAAAATTAAAAAGATCACAATTTTTCTATGTTTATGATAATAATGAAAATACTGTAGATAGATTGCTGCGCTTTGCTAATGATTATCAATCTTCTCATAATGCAACTGCTAGTCTATTTGGTGATGAAGAGATAGCTTCAGAATTTCCAATGCCAGATTGCCAAGAATGGGATTCTAAAACTTTAATAGAAAAAGAACATGAAGCATTAGATTTTTATCTTTCAGGTCATCCATTAGATCCTATTAAACATTTATTAACATATTTTACTACAAATAAATTGATAGATATTAGTAAAACTACCGAAGATGGAAAACAAATATTCTTTGGTGGATTAGTGCAGTCCCTTCAATCGAAAAATGATAAAAATAATAATCCCTTTTTAATAGCTGAAATTTCTGATTATAATTCCAATTATTCTCTTAGATTTTTTAGGAATGATTTTAGCTATGCACAGTCTTTATTAAAACTAGATAATCCGTATTTTTTCTTTGGTAAATGGCAAATTAATAAAAATTCTAATCAAGCTTTTTTATCTATTAATTCTATTTATACAATAGAAGATGTTCAAAAAGCTTTTGATAAAGCAAAAATTATTATTTCACTCCAGGATCCAAATGATGAAGATTGGATCAAGCTTATCGAATTAATAGAAAACGCTGAAGGTAAAAATTCTTTATTTTTTAACATTAATTCAAATGGTAAAAATTTATATTTGAAATTAGGTAAACCTGTTGCTTATCACATCATTAATGAATTAGAAAACATTAAATGCATTACCTCTATAAAAATTTACAATGAATTCATCAAAGATTATATAGAAACTATTATAAATATAGACACAGAAGAGGTACTAGATGATGAAGTTTATGCTCTTGAGGAAGATACAATGGTGGATATATAAAAAACTATTTATCAATCTATCAATAGCATATGTGATATGCGTCTAATACTCAATTATTCTTTTTGTAAACATCAATTGGTGAGTATATTTTTTCAAGATTTCACTATAGATACCATAGTGATCAAACATATCTATATGTACATTTTTAAAAGCATGAATTATTGTCGAGTTATTTAATACTATACCTACATGATTAATAACCATTCTATCTTTATGATTTTCTTCATCAAATTCTGTAGTGCCAAAAAATGCTAAATCTCCAGGATAAGCATCTTGAGCAAATATACGGGCTTCACCTAATTCACTTTGCTCTGCTGCATCTCTAGGCAAAATTATATTATTTGTATAAAAAACAAGTTGTACAAATCCTGAACAATCTATTCCTAAAGGTGTTTTGCCACCCCATCTATATGGTGTATATAATAGGCTCTGAGCATCTTCTAGAATATTTCCGAAAGATAATTTTGTATTATTTTCTCTAAATTTACCATTAATAATATTGGCTCCCATAAAATTATATAATCTTGCACCTTTGCTAACCCAAAGCATTTGATTTTTCCATTCTATTTGAGCTGTTATAGAAGTAATAATTTTGTATTTTGTTATATCTTCATCATTATTTATTATTTCAAAGGCGTAGCTACATATCCACCCTTCATAATCATAAAGTAAACATTTTACTTTTGTCCAATCGCCGTAGGAACCATTTAATTCAATAATTTCTCCAAATAATATTTCATTTACTAACTCACTATGATAGTCAGGATCTCTATACATAGGTATTAATGATTGTGTAACGTATGCTTTCATTTAATTATATTTTTTAAATAAATTACAGATTCTGCTCCTAAATTACTTAATAAATCTAAGATAGATAAATTGCTAATAAAGCCAACCTTATCGATAAACACTTGTCTATAATAGGGTAATTTTATATTTTCATATTTAGAATATTTATTTCTATCATCTATGTAATCTTCTATAGAATATTGTTTTTCGTAATTTTCTGTAACTGAAACTTTTATGTTTATATCTAATTGTTCTAAAATCCATTTTATAAAAGCCATATTTAATTCATATAATTTTTTATAATGTGAAAAGATATCAATAATTTCATCTTCATAATAATCGAAATATGCGCTATTTCTATAATTTGTTATTAATGTTTTGTGATGGTAGTTTAACCACTTTGCACTTTCATCTAGCAGAATATCTTTAGTGATAGTATGGCTGCCATTAATCTTTTTTATAGGTATAATCATTGCTCTAATACCTTGATTTGTTGCTATGTAATATCTATTTCTCAGAGTTTGCTTAGTGTAGGTATCATTTATTTCTAATATCCATTCATCTATTTGTAATAAATCAATAAATAAAGAAATAGGTGGTAAAAGTAATGCTGGAGTAATAAGTTTCATTTTTTAATAAATTAAAAATAAATACATTGCAAGCTCACAAAATTACATTTAAATATTAAAATAAAAGTAAAAATAGCTACTATATAGATAAATCAACCACATTTAGAATAGCCACAATTAGTACAAACCACACAGCCTTCTTTATATTGTAATGAATCTTCTGCTCCACATTGTGGACAAGACTCACTAACTCTAGTACCATCAGGCACATAACGTTTCAGAGCTCTATTAACGCCTTTTTTCCATGTATTTATACTTTCATTATCAAATTTCAGATTATCTACCAAATCAATAACTTTGAGAAGTGGCATACCATGACGTAGAATGCCAGAGATTAATTTAGCATAATTCCAAAACTCGGGGTCAAAAGTCCTAGACAATCCACGGATGATAACTTCATAACCATCTTTATCATAAAACACAAAATCATAGCGTGCATGCTCCATAGTAGCATCTTTTTCCTTAATCACGAAGCCTTTAGTAATATCTTTTGGTATGTATAAATGCTCGGCTTTACCAGTGAAAATCTCATAAGGTCTATTATTATAAAGTCCTACGACAGCTATCCACTCTTCATCTTCATTAACAAAACGTATCACATCAGCTTCTAATTTTTTAGGACGTTTAGGTGCATGAGTTTCACCAAATTCATTCTTTTCATTATTTGCTGAAACTAATACTCCACTTCTACTTCCTTCTCTATATACAGTTACTCCTTTGCAGCCACTTTCCCAGGCAGTACGATATAATGTATCTATCAGATTTTCTTCTACTTTTTCAGGTAGGTTAATAGTAACAGATATGCTGTGATCTACATATTTTTGTATTCTTCCTTGCATTCTAACTTTTGCAACCCAATCCACATCTGCGCTTGTAGCATGATAATACGGAGATTGCTGTATTAATTCATTTATTTTGTCATCAGAAAAATTAGAAGTAATATCATTAATAGAATAACCATTAATTTCTAACCAAGTTAAAAATTTAGGATGAAAAACATTATACTCTTCCCAAGCGTCACCCATCTCATCTACAAAAGATATTTTTACGGTTTTATCATTTGGATTAACCTTTCTGCGACGTTTATAAAATATAGAAAATACAGGTTCTATGCCAGAAGTAGTTTGAGTTAAAATACTTACACTACCAGTAGGAGCTATTGTAAGCATAGATATATTACGTCTGCCATGTTTTTTCATTTCTTCTTCCAATTCTGGATCGATAGCAAATAATCTATTAATAAAAGGATTATTTTTCTCTTTTTCAAAATCGAAAATCGGAAATGCACCTCTATCAATAGCTAATCGTACAGAAGATTTATACACATTTAGAGCTAGAGTTTTATGAATCTCTTCACTAAAATCAATAGCTGCATCACTGCCATATTGCAACCCTAAAGCTGCTAGCATATCGCCTTCTCCAGTTATGCCGATACCTGTTCTACGACCTTGTATAGCTTTATCTTTAATTTTAACCCACAATTCTCTTTCTGTTCTTTTTATATCAAATGGTTCTGGATCAGAATCTATTTTGGCTATAATTTTATCAATATTTTCTAATTCTAAATCTAAAATATCATCCATTATTCGTTGAGCATAGGCTACATGCTCTTTGAAAAGATCAAAATCGAAATATGCTTTTTTTGTAAAAGGATTTATAACATAACTATATAAATTAATTGCTAGTAGTCTACAACTATCATATGGGCACAATGGTATTTCTCCACATGGATTAGTAGATGTAGTTTTAAACCCTAGATCTGCATAACTATCTGGTACAGACTCTCTAAGAACTGTATCCCAGAATATTACACCTGGTTCAGCAGATTTCCAAGCATTGTGAATAATTTTTTGCCAGAGCTTTCGTGCATCAATAGATTTGGTAACTTTAGGCGTCGGAGAATCAATAGGGAACTGCTGAATATAAGGTTTACCCTCTATGACACAACGCATAAATTCATCGTCAATTTTTACAGAAATATTAGCACCAGTTACTTTAGATAAATCTGTTTTAGCATCGATGAAATCCTCTGCATCAGGATGTTTGATAGATATAGTAAGCATGAGAGCACCACGTCTACCATCTTGGGCTACTTCG
>JASEGF010000027.1:7466-15146 GCA_030017935.1 Bacteroidales bacterium
TGCTATTTCTCTCCATGAAAGGAACTACACCAGTAGAGGTGAGAGCTGTATTTTTCACTGGACTACCCTTGGGTCTAATGTGAGATAAGTCATGCCCTACTCCACCACGACGTTTCATCAATTGCACTTGCTCTTCATCAGTTTTCATTATTCCACCATAGGAATCACATTGATTACCAATGACAAAACAATTGGATAAACTAGATATTTGAAAATTATTACCAATGCCAGCCATAGGGCCTCCCTGTGGTATAATATATTTAAAGTCCTTTAAAAGAGAATAAATTAAATCAGCTGTTAATGGATTGGGATAATTTTTTTCTATCCTAGCTAATTCATTTGCTAAACGCCAATGCATATCATCAGGTGTCAATTCATAAATATTCCCTTCACTGTCTTTGATAGCATACTTGTTTACCCATACAGTAGCTGCTAATTGATCACCATGAAAATATTCAATAGAGCGGGCTATAGCTTCTTCATAGGTTATTTTCTTATTCTCATTGACATTTTTACTCATAATATCTTAATATTTTAATTTTTATCTGTTTTTAAGTTTATAAATCTAATTAAATTCTACTTTAAATATAGATTTATATACTATTTTAATTGGGAACGTAAAATTACAATAAAATTTTGCTAAAAAGATAATTGAATTTTCTACAATTTTTTAAGTTATTAACATTCAAGATTATAATAATGATAAAATAATAAAAAAAGCTTATTAATTTAAAACATTTTCTAAATCTTGCTCTATACCCTCGTATGAATAAGGAGAGGAGAAAATTTTACCATTTTTATCTATTATGAAAAAAGTAGGCGTACCCCATACAAACCAACGAAGACAATTTTCACCATCATAACCTTGTAAATCTGTGATAACTTTGAATTTTATTTTTTCTTCATTAGCAGCATCTATGATAGCTTGCATATCTTTATCTATAGCAAATCCTACAAATTCTATACTATTATTATACTTTTCATAAAGATTATTAATAAAAGGCATCACAGTTTTACAATGGTAACAATCTGGTGCCCAAAAAATTAAAAATATGGGCTTACCCAAAAAACTGCTTAATTTGAAAGTTTGATTATCTGTACTAATGCCAGAGAGCTCTGGAGCATCAACACCTTTACGTAGTTTGGTAATCATCATTGCCTTTCTATAATTTTCATCAGCTACACTTCCATTACATTGAGTATCATTCATGTAATTAAAATAAATATATAGAAAAACTGGCTCTAATTCTGGGATATAGAAAGTGTTTAAAAGGAGATTTAAGACATAATTATACTGTTTATCATTCCAAGAAAATTGACTTAGTATAAAATCTACAGCTTTTTTATATTGATTGGTATCCTGAGGTTCTACAAGATTTTGTAAATAAAATTTGACAGCATCATATATCACTGAGGTATTCACTAATGTAGAATCTTGCTTATCAATATTATCAAACCAATGTTTTTTATAAAAAGTTTTAATATCCTTATAAGGTGACTCTGGATGCGAACTATTATATTCATCTATCGATGGTGGTACAGTAGCTTTTATTACTTTATATGCTAATAAATCATTAGGAATTTTTTTAGAAAAATTATTAATCTCATTATTTAAACTATCAACTTTATTAATAATCATTTGCAACCTTGGATCGTTAGGATTTTTAGAATATATTTGATCACCTAAATTGACAACATAAAGCAATTCATTTTTCATTCTCAAATAATCAACAAAATATTTATTCTCTTGTGATGCTATAACTTCTAAATTAGCGATAGGATCATTATGAGAAGTATGCAGCTCAATATATTTTTCATTATTAAATAAAAAATCTATATATTTTCTATCATTTTCCCAACTAATAGAATATTGACCATTAGCAAGAGGTTTAGAATAAATAAAATTTATAACCCCATTTTGACTTTTAGTGCTATCAATGGGATCCATATTATTACCATTCACACTAATAAGAGTAAAAGTCTGCTCCACAGGTAAATCATTTACTACCAGTTTTATTCTATAAATATTATCTTGAGCAAAAATAATATTACCTGTAAAAAATATAACGAAAAAGATTACCAAAAAGTTCTTCAAATATACAAATTTCATAAATTAAAATGTTTTATAATTAATTCATAATACAAAATTATTAATAATTTATTGAATTAGATATAATAGATAAAAGGTTATATAACGTTTATAGTGGGTAATTTATTTTACCTCAAAGGGCACCAAGATATTACACAAAGTTCACAAAACTAGATATTAACTCTGACCTTTAGGTCAGGGTATGACATAAAGAAAATGTATGGGCTTTAGCCCTGAAAAAGACAAAATTCAAAAATCCTTATATCCCACAAATCCCAGTTTAGACATTTTTCTCTGTGTTCTTTGTGCCTTCTTTGTGAACTTTGTGGTTAATATTCAATTGTCCAATAAAAAAAGTAATTTTATAAAATTACTTTTTTTTAATCTTTACCAACTCAAAATGTTATAAAACCTATTTTTTTAAGAAGTTGCAAATTCTTAAACTTACTTTGTAAGAAAAAATAAAAATATATGAAAAATAATATAGTTATTTTTGCTAATAAAAAAAGCGGAGAGAGGGGGATTCGAACCCCCGATACCCTTTGACGAGTATCGCAGTTTAGCAAACTGCTGGTTTCAGCCGCTCACCCATCTCTCCGTAAAAATTTTTGCAAATTTACAAAAATAATTCTATTACAAAAATATTTAATTAATTTTTTATGGGGTTATATTGCAATTGTTTATTATAATCTTTTATTAATAGCACTATCTCTTTATAGTTAGTCTCTTTTAATGGTGTTAAATCAAAGGACAGAGTCATGTTTACTTGCTTCTTACCAGTTGGTGTAGTGTTACTATCTGGTTGTAAAATTAAAACTGCTTTTGGTGGTAGAGATTTCATCAATGCTCCATTCCAAATTAAGGTAAATTCGGGTATATTTTTATTCCCTGTAAAAGAAATTTTAATTTTCAAAATATCGTTTTCTACCCATACATTTTCTATCTTATAAAAAGGCTTATAATCAGCCAATTCCGTATTATTAGCCTTTATCACTTCTTTACTATTCTGTTCCATTTCTATTGTCTTTTGTGCTTTACATGAAACAAAAACTAACAATAGCAAATTTAAATACAATATTTTTTTCATTGTTCTTATTTTTAGTCAAAATTATAATATTTATTTTAATTGAATAAAAAATGCTAAACAACATATAATAAATAGTTTTCTCTTAAAAACATAATAAGTATTTGTTTGTTAATAATTTATTAATAATTTTTCACTCAAAATATCTCAAATTTTAAGAAGTTATTTTATTTTTTCGAAAACTACATTATCAATTTTTATTTATTTTTTCAAATAAAATATTCAAATTGACTTTTTAATTAATATTTTACTAAAATTATTAATGTATAAACTTTTAAACCCTTAAACTTTTCAACTTATAAACTTATCAACTATTAAACTTTTACTTATCTATTATTTATTTTGTATTTTTGTAATGAATATTCTGATAATTACATTTTAAAATATGGAAGATTTTATTAAATATATTAGTAATAGCATAGCAGTGAAAGAAGCTATTTTATCAGATGATTTTTTTTTAGAAAATTTTGAAAAATTAGTCAATAAATCTGTAAATTGTATCATTAATGGCGGTAAAATCTTTTTTTGTGGCAATGGAGGTAGTGCTGCAGATGCTCAACATATCGCTGCAGAGCTTACAGGAAAATTTTTACAAGATAGACAACCTATAGCAGCGATAGCTTTAGGAACTAATTTTTCATATACTACAGCTGTAGCTAATGATTATTCCTATGATGATTTGTTTTCTCGTGAACTAAAAGCTCTAGCTAAGGCTGACGATATATTGATAGGTATCTCTACATCTGGCAATTCTGCCAATGTAATGAATGCTATAAATATTGCTAATCAAATTGGTTTGCTAACATCTGCTTGGACTGGTAAAAATGGTGGTAATATAAAAAACATTGTCGATATCTGGCTTGGTATACCAACAGATTTCACGCCTCATATTCAAGAAGCCCACATCACTATAGGTCATGCTTTTTGCTATTTTTTAGAAAGAAAACTTATGCAATAATTGATTTGTATTTCATTAAACTTTAAACAAAGATGTTATTTTTATTAAATCTTCGTTGTTAATCATAAATATAACTATTTATTTTCTTCTTCTTTGAGCTCTTTATCATATACTAGCAAGGCATATTCATTATCTATAATTAAATATCCCATATCATAGCAAAAATAATAAATAGACCCTTTATTGGTATTTAAAATATGAGTATGATATTTAAAGTCAAACCCTTTTTTTCTCATTTTTTCAATTTTTACTTTAGTTTTCCCAGTTTTATTAAGCTCTTCTAAAATCCTTCTATTTTTTCTTAATTGGTTGTTAATATTTCTATATACATTTATATGATCTCGATTTAGTTTATTATTATATGAATTACGACATTGATCATCACAAAATTTCTTATCTGAACGACCCACTAGAGGCTCTCCACATTCCAAACAATATCTTTCTGCCATAAATTTATGATTTTTTTATTACAAATTTATTAACTTTTTGGACAAAAGAAAACTCCCATAAACTATAAAGAAATATACTTATGAAAATCAAATCTGATAATGTTAAGGCATCATTAACTATTATATTTGCTATAATTTGTATTAAAAATATCAAAGGGATAAATGAATAAATTTTATAATTCACATGTTTAAATAAATAAAGAGAAACTAATATACCTAAAATGCATGTAATAAAAATAAATAATAGATAGAATGAAATAGCACTAGATTTAGTATAATTCCACACTGCCCCAATTATTTCTAAAAGTAACCATAGAGCAAAAATACTTAAATTTGCTCTATGTCTTATTATAACTTCTTGTTCACCAGAATACATTTTATCATTAAAAACAATAAAGGGTTTATTAGAAAACCTATTATTTAAACTTATAGTGATTTTATTATTATCTAGAATATACTCGACATTATTTTTTAAGTCATTTTTATAGACTTCGTCAATTTTATTATCATTAAAATAAATTCTATATAATTTCTCTCTAGAGGCATAAGATATTACAAGAGTATTTTCATTGTTTTTAATTCTGTATATATTCATATTTAAAATTAGAAATAAGAAATTACAACAATTAAGATTGATTAAGTAATTGTTTAGCAGTATCTATGGCTGTATCTAAAATAGTATCACTACTAAGCATAGAAGCTATAGACATTATACGTTCTTCATTAGAGAGATATCTAAATGCACTACGAGTAGTAGATTTATCAGTTTTTTTCTCTACAAAGATATGATATTTAGCTTTTGCAGCTATTTGAGGTAAATGAGTAATAACTATCACTTGATGGTGCTTAGACATTTCGGATAGCAGTTCAGCCATCTGAGCTGCTATATTACCAGATACGCCCATATCGATTTCATCAAAGATTAAAGTAGGTAAATAGTTTTGTGCAGCAATGATAGATTTCAAAGCTAACATTAATCTACTAAGCTCGCCACCACTAGCAACCTTTTCAATTAGTTCAGGAGCTATTCCTTTATTAGCAGAAAATTTTAACAATAATTTATCCATACCATAGTTGGTAAAATCATTGATAAAATCTAGCTGAACAACAAAATCACTGTCTTGCATGCCCAGTCTAGATAATAAATTTTTTACTTTATCTTCTAATAATGGAATATGACTTTGCCTAACATTAAATAATTTTTCACCTAATTTATAAAGTTCTGATTCCATATTAGATAAATCAGCTTCTTTAATAGCAATATTTTGGGCTAAATCATCAATACTATTGATTTCATCTTTTAAATTATCTTGTAATTTAAGAAGTTCATCAGTTGTTGATACATGATGCTTAAACATTAATTTTTGTAACAGATCTAATCTATTTTCTATACGCTGTAGTTCATCAGCAGAAAAATCCATAGATTCTGCTTGCTCAGTCAAAGAAATAGCTATTTCTTTAATTTCAATTTCTATATTTTCTAAGGTGCTTAAATATTCGTTTGCTTTAGGTAAATAACTACCAATATTCCTTAATTTTTGAATAATTTGACTAATATTATTATAAATATTGGGTTCATTCTCATATAAAAGAGCTGTAACCTCTCGAATAGTTTGTAGAGTTTGCTCACCATGAGATAATAATTCGAATTTTTGAGATAATTCTTCATACTCATTCTCTCTTATATTAGCATTTTTTAACTCTTCCCACTGAAAATGTTTGTAATCATTCTCGAGCATAAGCTGCCTAATAGTTTCTTTATCTAACTCAATCTCTCGTTTAAGGCTAGTATAACTACTAAACAATTTATTATAAGTATTAAACAGATCATGAGTTTTAGCAAAAGAATCCAAGAGAGCATATTGGAACTTTTGAGTACCTAATAGCAAAGTATCAAACTGAGAATGAATATTAATTAATTGCTCACCTAAATTTTTAAGAATATTCAGATTTACTGGTGTATCATTAATGAATGCTCTGGAACGTGTATTGTAATAAATTTCTCTACGTATTATGAGAATATCGTCATAGTCTAAATCATTATCAATAAAAAAGTTTTTTAAATCCAGATTTTTAATATCAAAAGTCCCCTCAATGACACATTTTTTAGATTTGTCTAGTAAAGCATTATTATCAGCTCTATCACCTAATAATAACTGAATAGCACCTAGGAGGATACTTTTGCCAGAGCCAGTTTCACCAGTGATAGTAGTAAATCCGCTATTAAAATTTAAAGATAATGAATCTATAAGGAGGTAATTTTGAATATCTAAATGTTGCAACATTTATCTAAAAAGAATTTATACAAAGATAGAATAAAAATTTTTAATGGGGGAAATAAGGGGTAGGGAGAGGGATTTTTAACTTTTTATGTTAGGTTTTCTATTGGTTTACTTCTAAGCTTTATGTATTCATACCATGCACACCTATCTGACGCCGCTAAATTCAACATCCTTCCCACATCCTCTATTAATTTATTTAATAAATACTTGTGCTTCACTATATACCACATTATATAACTCTGCAAATACTTCGTAGCTACTCCTCTGAACTGCTTGTCTATCCACTTCGCAAACCTTACTGTATGCTGTCTCACTGTATTTATGTTGTATGTGTCATTTTGATCTTTTACTAGTTCTCGTTTTACTGCCTTACTCTTTAAATTCTTTGACCTAAACTTCTTGAATTCTTTCTTATCTTCTCCACATATCGTGCTACTTGTAGATACTTTATTCCTTAATATCTTTTCTATTTTCACCTTCTTTATTTTATCAAAGCATATTAGATTGAATAGCATATTGCCACTTCTATCTTTCATCGCCAGCACTGCCACATTGTGCTGTTTTTTCTCCTGAGCAATCAAATATTCTTCTTTGCTTTTATATCTTCTGCCTTTTTCAGAATATTTCATCAGTAACTCTTCGAGTTCCATTATCCCAAAAAAGTTTACATTATCATCGAAGCTCCTCAATGCTGTCAATATCCTATGTCTCCATTCGAAACTTGTCGTTAGATCTATTCCTATTTCTTTAGCACATTGGCGTAAACTTTTTCCTTCTAGCATGCATAGAATGTAGTCCAGCATTAATTCTTTTTTATG
>JASEGF010000280.1 GCA_030017935.1 Bacteroidales bacterium
GGAATTTTGTAATAAATCATAAGTTTGATTTATCAGCAATTGATCGGGTGCTACACCATTTTCTAAATAAATATTTTTATCTATAAATGATAATCCAGCCACATAAATTTGAAATTTATTCTCATAAGGTTTCACTGCCTTAATCATGATAGGTAAAAGAAGTTCGATCTCTTGCAGTCTACTACCTGGCAAAATAGCTATGATAGGTTTATCTGTATTTATTGTTTTTTTATTATTTTGTTTAAAAGTCTCAATGTGGTCTAGCAAAGGATTACCTACATAATGTACTTTTAAATTATAATTTTGATAAAATTGTTCCTCAAATGGTAAAATTGATATTGGTATATCAACGTATTTTTTGATTTTTTTGGCTCTAGATCTATTCCATGCCCATGCCTGTGGCAAGATGTAATAATAAGTTTTAAAATTATTTTTATGTAACCATTTTGCTATTCTGAGATTAAATCCAGGAAAATCAATTAGAATAATCTTGTCAGGGTTCAGGTTAATTATAGTTTTTTTGAATTCTTTAAAATTTTTTAAAATTTTATTTAAATTCGATAATACCTCTACAAATCCCATGAATGCTAATTCAGTGATAGGTTTTGTAATATTAACTCCCGCATTTTTCATCAAGTCACCACCCCAACCATAGATGATAGCTTCTTTATCACTGTCAAAAATTGCTTTAGCTAAATTGCTACCATGTAAAT
Source organism: Bacteroidales bacterium (assembly GCA_030017935.1). Taxonomy (GTDB): domain Bacteria; phylum Bacteroidota; class Bacteroidia; order Bacteroidales; family DTU049; genus DTU049. The sequence goes on from JASEGF010000280.1 coordinate 714, forward strand.
CACCTGATGGTTCTCCTGTTAAGATGAAATATTTCATAAAAAGTGCTAAGCAGTTAAATCATCTAAAAAGAAAATAAAAAAAACTATTGCAAAAACAAAAGTGTCTAATAATATGCCACGGCCTGTTTTATCAAATCTAAGTTTAACCATATAATGTCTGAAAGGTATCAAATTACAAAATACTGCTATAACTATTCTAGTAGATAATCTGAAAACCGTATCGTCTGGCCCATTGCTAAACAAAGCTTCAAAAATTGCTAAAAAACCAAAAATTAACAAAGGCGCAACAATTCCTATAATAATTCCTAGACTCCAACTATCTCTATTAAAAAATCTTCTAATCATAATTCCCATGCTTTCAGTTGACTCATTAGTGCATAATCAGTCATATCTAGAGATAGAGGCGTAATAGCTACATAACCTTGCTTCACCCAATATTCATCACTATCATCGCCCACATCAGTAAAAACAAACTCTCCATCTAACCAATAATAAGGATATCCATGAGGATCTATTCTTTTTTCGAAACGTTCAACCCATTTAGCTTTAGCCATTCTACATACTTTAATACCTTTTGGATTAGCTATTGCAGGGAAATTTACATTTAAACACATATTTCTATTGTTTGTGGCAATGTATTCTATTGCTCTATTTACAATATGAGTAATGTAATCTCTGAGTATAGAAAAATCAAAATCATGATAATAAGAATCTACCGAGAAACCAATAGATGGTATCCCGAGCATAGCACCTTCTATCACTGCTGCTAAAGTGCCAGAATAAAAAACATTACATGATGTGTTTGAACCATGGTTGATGCCACTTAATATCAAATCTGGCTCACTATCAAATAGACAATTAACAGCCAATTTCACATTATCTGCTGGAGTACCGCTAGATACATAAATAGACTCTCCACAGTCATTGTGCTGCCTCAATCTTAAAGGATTTTTTATTGTTACTGCATGTCCAGTACCACTCATTTCAGTCTCTGAACTAATAGCTACGATCTCTCCAAAAGGTTTTACAAATTCTATCAAATTCTTTAATCCTTTGGCTCTATATCCATCATCATTTGTAATCAATATTTTAGCCATCTAACTTTTTTATTTTATTTACTTGCAAAATTAATTATTTTTTGACTGATGTAAAAAACTAAAATTGATATTTATGCGCTTAACAAGATATATATTGTATGTAAATCATTTAAAAAATTCCTATAATAAAAAATAAGGTTCTATAACGTTTTGTATGGTTATAGATTAAAAAAGAGTAATTTTTTAAAAATG
>JASEGF010000281.1 GCA_030017935.1 Bacteroidales bacterium
ATACCAATAACTGTTCCTAAAAAGCCTAAAGATGGAGCTATTGCGATAAACAATGATAACCATGTAAGGTTAGACTCTAAATGTCCCATTTGCACACTGCCATATGATACAATAGCTTTTTCGATATTTTCTATAGATTCATTAAATCTTAATAATCCTTGATAAAATACGCTAGCAATAGGACCTCTGGTATTACGACATAGTTCTTTTGCTTTTTCTACGTCTTTTTCTTCTAAAACTAATTTTTCAATTTGTTCTAGTAAAGTTTTGGAATTTGATCTAGCTAATGAAAGATAAATAATACGCTCAATACTGATAGCTAATCCTAAAACTAAGCAGAGTAATATAGGAGTCATCCAACCTACATTTCCTTCGATGAATTTTTGTTTTAGTACTTGATGGAAACTTTGTTTAGGAGCAGCTTCTTGTGTTTGTTGATCTTGTCCTGCTGGAGCTAGTGTAGCTGCGGCTGCAGTATCCATTGTATCTGTAGCTTGTGCTTGTACGTTTTGAGCATCATTTGCATTTTGTTGTGTTTGATTCTGTGCAAAAGCAGTTATGCCAAATGTCACAGTTAAAATTACTAATACTGTTGTAATCTTTTTCATATTTGTTTTATTTTTCTTTTGGTTTTTTCCATTTTAAATTTATTTACGGAGAGAGTGGGATTCGAACCCACGAATCGCTTGTGACGATTACACGCTCTCCAGGCGTGCCTCTTAAACCGCTCGAGCATCTCTCCCGATTTTTTTTGCTTGCAAAAATAATAAATTTATTATTTATTACAAAACTTTTTTAAACAAAAAATTTTTTTATTTATTATATTTTCTTTCACCAAAAATTAATGTTCCTATTCTCACTATTGTACTGCCTTCTTCTATAGCTATCATATAATCACTTGACATTCCCATAGATAAATGTTTGAAATTTACATTGTCATTAAAATATTTTTCTTTTAATAGATCAAACGTTTTTTTTAAATGTTTGAATTCTTGCCTTATCTGTTCTTTATCGTCAGTAAAAGTTGCCATTCCCATTAATCCTTGAATTTCTATATTTGTAAAATTATTATTGTTGTAATATTCTAAAAGTTCAAAAAGTTCACTATCATCTACCCCAGATTTAGTAATCTCATTGGCTATGTGCAATTCTATCAATACTGGTATGATTCTATTATTTTGTTTTGCTCGCTTATCTATTTCTTCTATATGCCTGATTGATGTAACACTATGAATCATATGTACAAATGGAGCAATGTATTTTATTTGTTTTGTTTGTAAAGTACCTATAAAATGCCATTTAATATCCTTGGGTGCTAATGATTGCTTGTTTCTAAGCTCCTGGACATAGTTTTCACCAAAATCACTTTGCCCAGTATCATATGCTTCCATAATTTCATCAATAGTTTTAGTTTTAGATACTGCTACTAAGGTAACATTAGCTGGCAATTCTTGTTTTATTTTTTGCAAATTTTCTTTAATAGTCATAATTAAATTATTAACAAAAATAGATATTTTTTAATAGAAATCAAAATATTTTGTATTGGGAAATAAAATCTAGAGTCTCCCCGACAGGATTCGAACCTGCGACCCGCTGATTAAGAGTCAGCTGCTCTACCACCTGAGCTACGGAGAGAATTAGTTTGCAAATTTATAACAAAAATTATAAATAAAAAAATACTTGATAAAACTATGAGATTTAGAAAAATCAGAAGAGAACTATTAATAAAATTAACTTTATTCAAAAAAATCCTGCTAATTATATTTCCTATAATATTGATGAAAATTTTTATTATTTAATTAAGATTTTAATAATAGATTAAAGAAACACTTTGTGTATTTTGTGAAACTAATTTTGGAAAGGAATAAGGGGTGGGGGTTGGTTATTTTTTTAAAATGTTTAGAAAATCATATGCTTATATTTAAAAAGATTTATATCTTTGCAAC
>JASEGF010000282.1 GCA_030017935.1 Bacteroidales bacterium
TGTATGGTGTTCATGAAAAGGGCAAAATGCTTGAATATATCAAATGTATGAGTGCTGGCATGAGCTTGAGAGAGTGTGCTAGAATTGCACACATAAGTCTCACAACGAGTTTCTTTTGGCGGCATAGAATATTGTGTGCTATGCAATCTTTTGAAGATAATGTTAATTTCTTTGGAATAGTAGAATTAGAAGAGCTTCTAATGAATTACTCAGAGAAAGGCAAAAAGAAACGTGACAAGAAAGAATTAAAAAAGCTAAAGAAAAAGAAGCCAGCAAAGGTAGCAGTATTAGCAGCCACAGATAGAAGTGGAAATATACTTTTCAAAAAATTAGAAGATAAAAGAGTTCAGGCTGAACACATATCAGATTTTCTAAAATATAGGATATCAAAAGATTCAGTTGTATGCGGTAGCGATAAAAAAGCATTTAAGACTGTAAATGCAGAACATATCAAACACAAAGAGATAACTTCTAAGAAAAAGATGAAAGGTGGTATATATGGCGTATCAACTGTTCATAAGAAGATAACAAATTTTGTGAGCTGGATTTATTACAAGTTTCGAGGAGTTGCAACGAAATATTTAACAAACTATATAATGTGGTTTGTGGTTAAGGGGAAATATTTGGCAGAGAAAATTATAGAAGATACGGGGAGGTTGCTGAATTTGGCGGCGTCGGACAGGCGGGCATGGGAGCGGTACAGCGATCTGATGTCTAAAACATATTTATTATATAACATTTAAATATTTTCTTACCCTTCCCTTTTAAAATTTTGAAAAAATTTTAAAAAAATCATTCCCCTCCATTTCCCTCCACATTGTATAAAATTATTTTCCCTTGCTCATAATCACTAAAAACACATAGTATACATTTTTTTTTAATGTATATTATTGTTTTTACTCTTCTTTTGTAATTTTACAAAAAAATGACTTTAGGTGAAGCTAAAAAATTTTTAAATGATATCATTCCAAGGTATTACTATTCTGATTCTGTAGAACCTTTAGTAAGAGATTTATTAATGTATATTTTAGATATGAGCAAAATAGAATATTTATGCTTAGCTTCTAATTATATTTTAACTAAAGATGAATTATTAAAATTTGAAGATATAATAAAAAAATTGAAAGATGAAAAACCTATACAATATATTTTAGGCGAGGTAGATTTTTTAAATTTTAAATTTCAAGTAAACGAAAATGTTTTAATTCCTAGACCTGAAACAGAACAACTTGTATTATTAGCAAAAAAAATTTTAGATTCAAATAGTTATGTTCCTAATGTAATTGTAGATATCGGAACTGGTAGTGGATGTATAGCTATAGCTATGAAAAAATTGTTTCCCAAAACTAATATTTTCGGTATTGATATATCAAAAGCTGCTATTGACTTAGCACAAAATAATGCTCATAAATATGAATTGAATGTGGAGTTTTATCAATTGGATATTTTAAAAGATGATTTTAATTTGTTTAATTATGATGTACTCATAAGTAATCCTCCTTATGTTTTAGAATATGAAAAAAATGAAATGAATGATAATGTAACTAGGTGGGAACCTCATTTAGCTCTTTTTGTGCCTAATGAGGATCCTTTAATTTTTTATAAAAAGCTAATTACTAATTTTTTTGCAAATATAATGTCAAAATTTGCTTTTTTTGAGATTAATCCATTGATTTATAATTTATTAGTTGATTTTTTAAATAGTTATTCATTGCTTTCATATTCTTTTTTTAATGATTACAATGGGAAAATGAGGTATTTAGTTATAAAAAAATAAAGAGGTTCATTTTGCGAACCCCTTTACTTCCTGCCCTTTGCAAGCCATTTTATTATTTAATTTTAATTTCTTTACCCTTTTTTTCGATTCTTTCTTTCATCTTAGGTAAATTGAGATACAAGATACCGTCTTTAT
>JASEGF010000283.1 GCA_030017935.1 Bacteroidales bacterium
CGCTCTACCTTATCTATAGGTTGTCCAGTATGTAGGGAGATAATCTGATACAATTCATTTTTGAGTTTTTTAATTTCTTTTGCAATAATTTCAATATCTGTAGCTTGACCTTCAGCGCCACCCATAGGTTGATGTATCATAATTCTACTATGTGGTAGGGCAGAACGTTTACCTTTAGTACCAGCACAAAGAAGTACAGCGCCCATAGAAGCAGCTATACCAGTGCAAATAGTTGCGATATCTGGTGCTACATATTGCATTGTATCATATATTCCTAATCCAGCATAAACTCCACCTCCAGGAGTATTCATATATAGAAAAACATCTTTTTGTGGATCTGTAGATTCTAAAAATAATAATTGAGCAGTAACAATATTAGCTACATAGTCATCTATAGGTACACCTAGGAATATTATCCTATCCATCATTAATCTACTAAAAACATCCATCTGAGCAACGTTTAGCTGACGCTCTTCTATAATTGTAGGAGAAATATATCCATTTGACGCAATAATATAATCATCTAGAGTTTGACTACTTATGCCTCTATGCTTGGTAGCATAACTATAAAATTCATCTTTCCTTGACATAATTTTTAATTTTTCTTTAATATATTTTACAAATTTACAAAAATATTGGAAATAAAATAATATGTATTTTTGTAAAAAAAATTTTTTTATGAATATTTTATTCCTAGTTTCATGGTATCCTACTAAATACGATAAAACATATGGAATTTTTAAAAAAGAACATGCTCATGCTATTCGTTTAAGTGGTAATAACATTGTTGTTGCTGGTGTTATAATTACAAAAAGCAGTAAATTTCTTTCAATTTCTTTCTCAAATATTGTTGATGAAAATGACATACCTACTCAGTTATATATTATAACAAGTCGCATAAAGTTTATTAGAAATATATTATATTATGCTCTACCATTACAATATTTTCTTTTGAAGAAAATTGTGAAAAAATTGAATAAACAAGGATTTACCCCAGAAATTATTCACTCAAACGTAATTTATCCTATGGGTATATTAGGTGATAAATTATCAAAAAAATTAAAAATACCACATGTGATAACAGAACATTGGACTGGTATAAAAAGAGTAATAAATAATTTAGTATTAAGTAAATATGTAAAAAAAGCATATGAAAATGCTGCTAAAATACTGCCAGTTTCTGAATATTTAGAAAATAATATTATTTCATTCATACCAACACTTGATAAGAGTAAGTTCAAAATCGTAGATAATGTTATTAACAACAATATATTTTTTTATAAAGAAAAAATAAAAAAACAAAATGAGATAACTTTTTGTGCAGTTGCTACATGGTCATATAGAAGAAATCCTACTAAAATCCCAGAACTTTTTATTGAAGCTTTGTCATTATTTCAAAAAGAATGTAATAAAAAAATTCATTTAATAATGATAGGTGGTGGCAATAGATTAGATGAATTAAAAGAATTATGTATTAAATCTAATTTAAATGCATCTTTTTTAGGACCATTAGATAAAATTACTATAGCTAAATATTTACAAGAATCTGACTATTTCATCCATGCTACTACTATGGAAACATTTGGCATTGTAGTATATGAAGCATTAATGTGTGGTACACCTGTTATTTGTTCTAATGTTAGTCCTCTGAATGAAAATATAAACGAAATTAATGGTATTTTATGCAATAATACCATAGAAGATTGGCTTACAGGTTTGCGAAAATTGGTTAATACTACTTACAATCATAAAAAAATTGCTGATGATATTAAAAATAAATTTAGTTTAAAAGAAATAAGTAATGCAATAAATTCTGTTTATATTTCAGTAATAAATGAAAAAAATTCTCTATTGCTAAAATAAAGAAATGATTTAACT
>JASEGF010000284.1 GCA_030017935.1 Bacteroidales bacterium
GAAGAAGCTAAAAAACAAATTGACCAACAAGGGAGAAAATCTAAAAAAACTCCTAAATTAAAATTAAAAAAACCTTCTGAAATTTATGATTTTCTTGATCAATATATTATTGGACAAGATTATGCTAAAAAAGTTTTATCGGTTGCTGTTTATAATCATTATAAACGTATATTAAACCCTAATATCAAAGATGTAGAATTAGAAAAATCAAATATACTTCTAATCGGTGAAACAGGTACGGGCAAAACACTATTAGCTAAAACAATTGCTAAACTTTTAGATGTACCTTTTGCTATAGCTGATGCTACTGCATTAACAGAAGCAGGATACGTGGGAGAAGATGTTGAAACTATTCTGACTAGACTTTTGCAAAATGCTAATTATGATGTGAAAGCTGCTGAAATGGGCATAGTCTATATCGATGAGATAGATAAAATAAGTAGAAAAAGTGATAATCCTAGCTTAACTAAAGATGTAGGTGGAGAAGGTGTGCAGCAAGCATTACTGAAAATCTTGGAAGGCTCCATAGTTTTTGTACCACCAGAAGGTGGGCGTAAGCATCCAGAACAAGAATTTATTCATCTAAATACTGCAAATATACTTTTCATTTGTGGTGGTGCTTTTGATGGTTTAGAAAAAATAATTGCCAATAGAGTGAAAACATCTACTATTGGATTTGGAGCTTCTCAAAATGCCATCAGAGATGATGATAAAAATATATTGCAGTATGTGGCACCTGTAGATTTACGTAAATTTGGACTTATACCAGAGTTTATTGGCCGTATTCCAGTGATAGCTACTTTAGAACCTTTAGATAATGACGTATTGAAACGCATACTTACTGAACCAAAGAATGCATTAGTTAAGCAATATAAAGCTTTATTTGAAATCGATAATATTGAATTAGAGTTTAGTGATGATGCACTAGATGCTATTGTACAAAAAGCTAATGAACTAAAACTCGGCGCTAGAGGTCTGAGGTCTATTATGGAAAAAATCATGATAGATCTTATGTATTACACTCCTAACCTTGATGAATCAAAAATTATTATCGATAAAAAATTTGTGGAACAACATTTGCATAAAAATAAGAATAATCAATCTCAAGTTGCATGAAATCTAATAAATTATTTTTAATTCCACTTTTTTTTTTAGTTTTTAACCTTAATGCACAAAATAATACTGATCTATTACCTATTAGAGCTATAGTTTATCATGGTGATACGTTGCCTTATATACCATTGGATACTATTACATATTATTATTATAAATTTGAAGGGTCAAATAAAGAATATATTGCTTATACAAAATTAGTACGTGACGTTAAAAAAGCATATCCTTATGCTAAATTGATTGCACATAAAGTAAATGAAATTAATAAATATCTCAATACTATTAATAATCCTAAAACATTAGAAAAAGAAAAAGATAGATTAGAAAAAGAATTACGTGCACAATATGAAAAAGATATAAGAAATCTTACTCGCACACAAGGTAAAATATTGGTAAAGTTGATTTATAGAGAAACTAGAAAGACTTCTTATAATTTAATTAAAGATTATCGTGGCGGTTTTCTCACTTCTGTCTATCAGGGGATAGCCAGAATTTTTGGGTTAGATTTAAAAGAAACTTACGATCCTAATGGTAAAGATCGCAATATAGAAATAATCGTAACTCTCATAGAGAATGGGCAATTATGAAATAAAAGATTTAAACTTTATGTTACTAATTTTTAATAAAATCAATAATAATCTAAATCCCTTCATAGAAAAGTATTTTTATATTTTATAAAAAGAGATTTTATCCTTATACCAAGTTGCGTTCTAATATGTAATATTAAGGTGTGGAAAATTTGTTAATG
>JASEGF010000285.1 GCA_030017935.1 Bacteroidales bacterium
CACGACCTTTAGGTCGTGGACCTAATAAATATGTTAATTGGGCTTTAGCCCTGATAATTCTTAATGAATCTGACATATTTCCTACTAAACTCCTTATCCCATCACTTATCAACTTATCAACTTAAATTTATAATTGGTACCCTTTGTGGTAAAATAATTTACCCACTCAAAACTTTATAGAACCTTAATTTGTAATTATTATTAATAAATTTAAAATAAAATTTAATAATTTAGCAAAAATTTTTAAGTTTTATGATGAGGAAATATTTATTTTTGTTATTATTTTCATTAATACCATATTTTGCTTTTAATCAAGTAGATACAGTGGTCTTTGATCAATTAACTACTGAACATCATTTACAAATTGTAAAATTAAAAGATAAGCTCGCTAAACCACAGAAAAAATATAAACTAAAAACACCTATTGAGTTTACTTCATTTGCATTTGGTTGGCAAGTAGATAAAAAAATAACACCATCAGACATTGTTATTTATTATCGTGTGCATAAAAAAAATAGTAAATGGACAGATTGGAAAAAAGACGAAGCATACATTACTCCAGATGAAACTCGCTGGCAAATGTATCAGACAAATTTATTGTTTGGCATCGATGAGGGGCTAAATGATAAAATAGAATTTTATTACGAGATACCACCAAATGTTAAATGCAATGGTTTATATTTGATTTTGCAAAATGTAAAATAAATATTTTATTTTAAAAATTAGAATTATATTTGTTTTTTAAAAAATTGATTTATGGATACAATTACTTCTTCTGTTCCTTCACATCATACATCTAAATGCAATTGTGAAGATTGTTTTATTAATTTAATAGCTAGCCAGCATTTAGCACCTACTATTTGCAATAAACTTTATGATAGTAAAAAAGAAGCAAAATTTCAACAAGGAGAAGTTCTAATAGAAGAGGGAAAAAATATAGATAGATTTTTATATATAAAAGATGGTTTAATAAAAGTAAGTCAAATGACTGATAAAAATGAAAATCGTATCATTTCTATCGCTCGACCACATGATAATATTACTTTATTAACTTTTTTTAGCAGTGAGAAATATTTATATACAATAACAGCTTTAGAAGATTCAGTTGCTTGTTCTTTTCCTTATCAACTAATGCTAGATGTCATAAAATCTGAAAATGAATTCGCCTTTGGCATATTAAATATGATTAGCTTTGCTTCTAGTAAAGTAATTAATAATTTTGTTAAATTATCGAGTAAAAATTTAAGAGGCCGCATCGCTTCTATATTGCTAGATTTCGCAGATAATATTTATAAAAATGATTCTTTTGATTTACCACTTTCTAGAAAAGAAATAGCAGAATTAATAGGTATGACTGTCGAAAATGTCATTAGAATATTAAGTGAATTTAAGAAAGACGGCATCATAAATATTGGTGGCAAAAGTATAGATATTGTAGATAGACAAAAATTGCAATTAATAGCAAATTTTGGATAAAAATAGATAACTAATTTTTCAAGAAATAAATTTTTGATTTTTAAATAAATAATTTTTTTTATAATTTTTTAAAAAAAAATTATTATATATGCCAAATTAATGTAATTTAGCAAAAAAATATTTATGATATATATCAATAAATTATGGTTTTTATTTATTTTTCTAATTTTCATTGAATTAAACCTATCTAGTCAAATAACTGTAAATTTACACCCTACTAATGATACTACAAATGTATGTGCAGAAAATTTTTTAAATTTATTTGCTGAGGTTACTGGAGGTACTTCTCCTTATACATATCATTGGTATGGAGCCGACACATTATTATTAAATAATGTGTCTCCTTCTACAACTTTTCTTTCTGATGTTCCTGGCACCTATTT
>JASEGF010000286.1 GCA_030017935.1 Bacteroidales bacterium
TCTTCTCTATTTTTTAAAATAAAATATTAAAATTGACTTTTTAAGGGACGACTAAAATAGATTTTTTCGAAATTATTCATAAATTCATCATGTATTAAGCTATTGCTAGCGATAATTTCTTTAGAGAATAATACTTCATCACCACCTGTGAAATTTGTAATTTTACCACCAGCTTCTTTAACAATTATCGCACCACCAGCCACATCCCATGGGCTGAGTCCATATTCATAAAAACCATCTACTCTGCCACAAGCTGTCCATGCTAGGTCGGCTGCTGCACTACCTAAACGACGTACACCGTGAGAAACTTTTATGAGATGATAGAAAAAATCTACATATTCTTTTAATTTACTAAAATTTTGATAAGGGAAACCTGTCGCCCACAAAGAATTATTAAAGGTAGATGTTTTAGACACATGAATTTGTCTTTCATTCAGATAAGCACCATGATCGCGAATAGCATGAAACATCTCTTTGTGCAGAGGATCATAAACTATACCTAGCATCAATTCTTGCTCTACAGCTAGAGCTATACTTACAGTATAAAGAGGAAAATTATGGACAAAATTTGTAGTACCATCTAATGGATCAATGATCCAGCTAAGTTCATCTAATATTTCTAAACTATGAAATTCCTCACTCAAAAAACTGCTATTTGGTAATAAAATCGATAAACCATCAATTAATTTCTCCTCTGCAGTTTTATCTACATAAGAGACTAAATTGCGTGGCGACTTCTCCTCTACCCTATTCATGTCGAAATTTCGCCTTTCGTCTACTATGAAATCACCAACTTCCTCGACTAGCTCTATCACTTTTGGCATTAAAATCTCTACTAAACTTTCATTTTTCATTATTCAATTATTTTAGCTATTATTCTATTATTCTCTATCTTTTCTAATCTTACCTTTGAAATTTTATTAATTAATTTTTCATCGAAATTACTAAAAACTCGTATATAGTTCTCAGTATAACCACTGATAAAATCATCTTCATTTTTTGCCTCCCATAAGACATTAGCAGTCATATTTAAAAAATTTTTACAAAAATCTTCATGTTTATTATTACTCAATTTAATCAAAGCAGTTGATCTTTGCTTTTTAATTTCTGGCGAGATTTTATCATCAAAACTAAATGATCTAGCTAAAGGTCTATCACTATATGGGAAAACATGTAAATATGCAATGGGTAAATCTTTTAATAAAGCATACATCTCATCAAAGTCATTATCGCTCTCACCTGGGAAGCCTACAATGACATCATTAGCAATAAATGCTTCGGGAATAGATTTTTTAATTGAATAAATAAGATTAGAAAAATCTGTAGAAGTATATCTACGTCTCATCAATTTCAAAATCCTATCACTACCATGCTGCAGGGGAATATGAAAATGTGGCATAAAAGCTTCCGTACTAGCGACTAAATCTATTATTTCTTGGCTTAATAAATCTGGTTCTATAGAGCTAATACGAAATCTCATAGGATAATGCTTATCTGCAATAGTTTTAAGTAAATTATAAAAATTCTTGCCATCATTTTTACCAAAATCCCCTATATTTACACCAGTGAAAATAACTTCTTTTATGCCTTCGTCTACCAACTTATCTAATTGCTCTAATACTTCATCTATCTTAGCACTTCTGCTACGTCCTCGTACATATGGTATAGTGCAATAAGTACAGAAATAATCGCATCCATCTTGGATTTTTAGAAATGATCTAGTCCTGTCAAGCGTACTAACAGCTAATTGAAAATCAAAACCATTAGATATATAATCATAATTTTCATTGTCAATTAACTCTGGTAGTATCATCTTGTCTTTATTCCCT
>JASEGF010000287.1 GCA_030017935.1 Bacteroidales bacterium
TGGAGAAAAACATATTTCTTTACCATTACCTGTCATATTGATAGACAATGGCAAATTAGTTATATTTTCATCTGCCAAATTTCATCATGGTCATCAACCATATTTAAATTATAAAATAGCTGACGAAGGTCCTAAAGAAGGACGTATTGTAAAAATAGATAATGCAGGCAATATTATAGAAAATGCCTCATTAATTGATATATCGATTACAAAAAATGTATTTTCACTTTTTTTAGCTGCCATTATATTATGTGTTATTCTAATACCAGTAGGAAATAAATACAAAAAAAATCCTGATAAAGCTCCTAAAGGCTTTCAAGCATTGATGGATATGATATTTGATTTTATTATAAATGGAATAGCAAAAGACACATTGCCAGCAAACAAATATTGGAAATATGTGCCATATTTGCTTACATTATTTCTTTTTATTTTATTAAATAATTTAATGGGAATAATACCATTTTTCCCATTTGGAGCTAATGTATCAGGTAATATAGCAGTTACAATGACTCTAGCAGTCATAGCTCTGATAGTAATCAATTTTAGTGGAAATAAAAATTATTGGAGAGAAATATTTGCTAATCCTAATGCACCAGTGTGGTTGTATCCTATTCTAATTCCTACAGAGATTATAGGAATGTTTACAAAACCATTCGCATTGATGGTACGACTTTTTGCAAATATTACTGCAGGACACATTATAATTTTAAGTATAGTATCGGTAACATTTATTATTGGTTCAGTAGCAATGGCACCTGTATCAATATTACTAGACTTTTTTATGTATTTTATTGAACTATTGGTAGCATTTCTACAAGCTTATATATTTACTATATTAACTTCTTTATTTATAGGATTAGCAATGCCACAACATCATGAGAATTAATAACCCCAAAAATATAAAAATATGATATCTTTATCAAGTATTGGAGCAGGATTAGTAGTAATAGGTTGTGCTTATGGTATAGGTACAATTGGTAAACATGCTATGGATGGCATAGCTCGCCAACCAGAAGCATCTAATAAAATTCAAACTGCAATGATTATTGCTTGTGCTCTTATAGAAGGTGTATCACTTTTCGGAGTGGTAGTAGCACTTATTAAGTAAATAATTACTTTGCGAGGTGTTAATTCACCTCGCAAAGATTAATTTAAAAAAAATTTAAAAACTATGTTAATAAATCCCAGTTTTGGTTTAGTATTCTGGACGACAATAACATTTATTTTGGTTTTCATTGTCCTTAGAAAATTCGCTTGGAAGCCGATTATAAATGCTATCAAAAAACGAGAAGAAACTATTGCTAATGCTTTAGAACAAGCAGAATTAGTGAGAAAAGAAATGGCTGAAATGCAGGCTCAGAATGAAATTTTATTGCAAAAAGCTAGAGAAGAAAGAGATGCCATTTTATCAGAAGCAAGACAAATAAAAGATAAAATGATCTCTCAAGCTCAGCAGCAAGCTCGTGAAGAAGCAAATAATATCATTGAGAATGCTAGACTAGAAATTATAAATGAAAAACACAGAGCTATCGAGGAAATAAGAGTAGAGATAGCAGATATTTCTTTGAATATAGCTCAAAAAGTTTTGGAACAAGAGCTGCAAAATCCAGAAGTAAGTAAAAAAATTATTGAAGAACAAATAGAAAAAATAAATTTCAACTAAAATATTATGAATGTAGCTCAACGTTATGCAAAATCCCTTCTTGACCTAGCTACAGAGCTGGGTGTTTCGGAGCATGTATATAATGATCTTTTATTGATAAATAAAATTTTGAGCGAAAATAATGATTTACGTATTGTTTTGCAAAGTCCAATCATTA
>JASEGF010000288.1 GCA_030017935.1 Bacteroidales bacterium
ATATTATTTAGGTTCAAAATGAAATTCTAATATGTCGCTATCTATTTTTTCTTCTAGCCATAGTTCTTCTTCCATTAATTTTAATATTTTTAAAGTATCTTTTGATGGGGTATCATCATCTGTATTCATTGTTAAAATGATTTTTTCAGAATTATCATAAAATTCCCATTGTCCTGTTTGTGCTACTGCGATGCCTAAATAATAAACTGTGATAAAAGCATCTCCATCCTTTTGAAATTCTATAGTAGTTTTTTGTTGATCCGAACTCAGTATTGTTTCAGAACCATTAACAAGGATTTTTACTGGTTTCCATATATTACACAATCTTTCTGTTTTTGATCTAAAGCTTATGCTAGGGCCTTCTTCATATTTATTGCAACTTGTTAAAAATAAAAAAGTTGCAACCATTAACATTACTATTAAACTATTCTTTCTCATAATTTTGATTTTTTAGGGTTTTAATATGCAAATTTATATAAAAATTTTATTTTTTTCATAAAAAATTTTCATAATATTTAAATTTATTGAAATAAAAAGCCTTTGATTTTGCATCAAAGGCTTTTATTAATGATATACAAGAAAATAAATTAATTTTCTTCTTGCTTTTCTTTGATTTTTTCTTCTATATTAGGTAATTGTAAACTATATTTTTTTCTTTTATTTTCTGCTAACAGCAAGAAAGCAAAAATAATAGAGATGGCACTCAATCCAGCAAAAATTATCATTGGTAGAGTATAATCATAAGTATTGACTAATATTCCGTCTCTCATTATTTGTCCAGAGATGCAATATTTATCTAGCACCCAGCCGATTAACATAGGCACACCCATTAGTCCCCAGTTTTGAATCCAGAAAATAAGAGCATAGGCAGTACCTAACTCTGACTCAGGAATAATTTTAGCAACAGAAGGCCACATAGCAGATGGTACTAATGAAAAACCAATTCCTAATAAAATAACTAATATTACAGCTATCGTCACACTATGTAAGCCAGGAATGGAGAAAATTAAGTGTACAAGTGTTATCAAAAATGAACCTACTATCATTATAGTAACACCTTTACCTATTCTATCGTAAATATTACCAAAAACAGGTGTTAATAAAATAGTACCAAAGGGTAAAATACCAGGTATAATGCCAGCTATAGATGGATCAATATTAAATTTATTAACCATTAGATCACTAGCGTACTTGAGAAAAGGAAAAACAGCAGAATAGAACAATACACACATAATAGCAATATACCACCAAGCTTTGTTAGATAATATATGTCCAATACTTTTTATTCTAAATTCTGATGCAGGTTTATTATCTTTTGTAATGCCTTCACTCACATCTAATCTTTTGTCCATAAAAATATAAATAAAAAAAGTGATAAAACCTATACACAATAATATTAATCCAAACATTATGGGCTTAGATACACTGCCCATGGATTCAGCAATTAGTGGAGCTAACATAAGAGCTAAAGCAGAGCCTATACGAGCAGTAGCCATTTCCAGACCCATTGCTAAAGCCATTTCTTTTCCTTTAAACCATTTGACAATAGTTTTTGAAACAGTAATACCCGCCATTTCTACTCCTACACCAAAGATAGCAAATCCTATAGATGCCCAGAAGACTTGTCCTCTCATATGTAAGAATAAAAAGTTTACAATATGGTCATTTAACTCTGGTGTGCTGATAGCCCAATATTTAATTGCTGTACCTATAAGCATTATACTAGCACTAAGCATACTTGTAAATCTGATACCTGCTACGTCTAGGATTATACCACCTAAGATGAGCA
>JASEGF010000289.1 GCA_030017935.1 Bacteroidales bacterium
ATATGAAATTCGTATGCATCGAGTATATGCTCAAAAACTGCATCCATTATCTCTTCTGTTGATAGCTTTTCAGCACCTGATGCCTTTGTGGAATCAGCACTATTACTAGCATACATGCTTGTTACAAACATAAATATGGATAGCAAAATAGCCCAACGAATTTTCATCTTATTAACTTTATTGCAAAGTAAATAAATTTTATTTATAAAATGAATATTATTTCTAAAAAATTTTTTAAGAAAATCAATTGTATAAAAAACAAAAGCTCAGAATTATAAATTCTGAGCTTTTGTGAATAACTATCTGCTCAATTGATATTATTTACTTATTAATACAGGTTTTACTATGATATTATCATTAGTTTTAATAACTAACTGATATATGCCATTCGATAAATTATGAACCTCTATGGAATTAGATTGTTCTGATATAGCAACTAATTGTCCTAGATTATTAATAATATTAGCTTCGATAATAGGCGTATTCGATTGGATATAAATAATATCATGAGCTGGATTTGGATAAATAAATATCTCATCATCACTATAATCATTAACGCTTACATTATCAATAGTTATTTGATTTGAAGGTAAAGAATGACAACCATTAATAGTAACAATAGTATGATAAGTACCATTGTCTGTAACTGTGTACGTTTGATCAGTAGCTGCAGAGATGGGGTTATTATTTTTATACCATTGATTGCCAATAGGAGCATTTGATTGCAAAATAATTGGATTATTATCAATTTGAGTTATAGTAGGTGTATTGGGGATAGGATTAGATAATATGGTTAAAATATTACTTAAGACACTACCGCAATTGTTAGAAACTTGTGCTGTAAAATAAACATTGCCAGTAGCAGTGACAGAATAATTAAAAGGAGAAACATTAGCACCTGGGATATTAAACCAGTTAATTCCATTAGTAGACATTTGCCATTGTAAAATGTCATTAATAGAATAATTTGATAGCGTCAGAGTAATTATATCATTTTGGCAAATTATGTTAGTGTTAATCATAGCAGTACCCACAGTTGGTGGTAGTAATACTTCTACAAATATTGTGGCAGAAGAAGAACAATTATTTGTCGTACCAATAACAGAATATACTGTTGACGTAGAAGGTGTTACATTTACAGTAGAGTTACTGCCTAATCCATTTGACCAAATATAGCTATCAGCACCAGATACATTAAGAATAGATGAACCACCAAGGCATAATTCATTAGGTGTCGCTGAAACAATGAGAGATGGTATTTGATTAACAGTAATAGTAATACTAGCTGTGCTCGATTGACTCCCAGAAGTTCCCGTAACTGTGTATGTAGTGGTAGTTGCCGGGGATACAGTTATTGTAGCATTCGTACCTAAATTATCAGACCATTCATAGGTATCAGCTCCACTAGCTGTTAATATTGAATTTTCACCATTACATATAGTTTCTGGATCTGCGACTATATTAACTTGTGGAGCACAATTTAAAGTAGTAAAGGAATAAGTAGTAGTATAATTGCCACTGCCGTAATATATTCTCCAATAATAGGTTGTATTACTCTGAAAATGATCTAAAAGAGTTATGCCATCTGACTGAAGGACAAAATTAGCTGGACCTGTATATGTTGTCAAACCTGATACCCATTTTATATAAGAATTGGATTGTGGAAAAGCAGGATCTGTGGATACTTGTATATACCACCCTGTGCCAGAATTTTGCCAATTAAAAGTAACTTGATTGTCAGGGCACCCTAATAGTGTTGTTGACAAATTAGTAGGTTGGGTAGT
>JASEGF010000028.1 GCA_030017935.1 Bacteroidales bacterium
GTTAATTGCTCATTGTCCAAATCACAATTTATTTTTGTTATTTTTCCCATATTATGTTTTGGACAAATTTAATATAATTTTTTATAATAGAACGCAACTTGGTATAATACAAAACTACAAGAATCTTTGGCAGATTGAAAAAGCTTTCCGCATATCAAAGACAGATTTACGCATACGTCCCATCTATCATAGGATAAGGAATCGCATAGAAGCTCATATCTGCATTGCTTTTGCGGCCTACTGCATACTAAAGGAACTTGAAAGAGTCCTACAGGAAGAGAAATCGGCCATATCGTTAAAAAGAGCCAGTGAGTTGACACAAAACATGTATCAAATCACCTATACTTTGCCCGAATCAAAGTAAACAAAATCCAAACTTCTCAACATGGATGAAGAGCAAGCTGAACTCTACCGAATTGTTTGTAAAAATTTTTAGGGTGTTGCAATGCGGAAAACAGGACAAAAGAAAAGTCTCCGTTAGGGAAATGATTTGATGGGTTTAAAATTTTAAACCCTTACAAAATCGTTTCCGTCCAACACGGCTTGCTTGTTTTATTACAAATCATTTCCCAATGCGGTATTGCTAGAGCTTACGAATTATTGTAAAGGTATTCTCTTAATGCAAAATGTTGATAAAAACTTTATTACCTAAACGCCTAATTCAATTAATCTTTTAGCATTATTAAAAGCATTTTAAACTTTTCTATTCCATATACTGCATGTGGCACATTAGCAGGCATTATTATCATTTCATTTTCTGCTAATGTATAATCTTTTTTATTTATAGTAATTTTGCCGTGTCCATCTATTATTATCGCAATAGCATCAAATGGGGCAGTATGCTCACTTAGGAACTGATCTTTATCAAAAGCAAATAATGTTACATTACCGCCATTGGTTTTATTGACAATTTTGCTAACAACAGATCCTTCGGCATATACTATGCTATCTTTTAATTTATAAACATTTTCAGGTGAAAAAGCTGATTCCATAATTATTAATTTTTTTAATTTGTGAAAAACATTTTAATGTCGTCATCGGCAGTACTAATGGTGCCAATGTTAAAATTATCTACTAATACTTTGGCTACATTTGGTGATAGGAAAGCTGGCAAAGTAGGTCCTAAATGAATATTTTTGACACCTAAATACAGTAATGCTAGTAAAACGATTACAGCTTTTTGCTCATACCAAGCTATATTATAAATTATTGGAAGTTCATTTATATTATCAACCTTAAAGACATCTTTCAGTGTCAAAGCTATAACTGCTAGAGAATATGAATCATTGCATTGTCCAGCATCTAATACGCGAGGTATGCCATCTATATCACCTAGATTTAATTTATTGTAACGATATTTAGCACATCCAGCTGTCAATATCACAGTATCTTTAGGCAGTTTCTCTGCAAACTCAGTGTAATATTCTCTGCTTTTTAGTCTGCCATCACATCCAGCCATTACTACAAATTTTTTGATTTTACCGGCATTTACAGCATCTACGATTTTATCCGCAAGTGCTATTACTTGATTGTGAGCAAAGCCACCTATGAGTTCTCCTTGTTCTATAGCTTGAGGTGGATTGCAACGTTTAGCATGTTCTATTATAATAGAGAAATCTTTCATTTTACCATCTTCTCTATCAGCTATATGTTTAGCACCATCTAAACCAGCAGCACCAGTGGTGTAGATTCTATCCTTGTAAGTAGCTTTTTCGAGAGGTGGCACGATACAATTAGTTGTGAAAAGGATAGGCCCATTGAAAGTTTCGAATTCTTCGCGTTGTTTCCACCATGCATTACCATAATTTCCTGTAAAATGTTTGAATTTTTTAAAATATGGATAATAATGAGCAGGAAGCATTTCTCCATGTGTATAAACATCTATTCCTGTTCCCTCAGTTTGAATTAATAGTTCTTCGAGGTCTAATAAATCATGACCAGATATTAGAATACCTGGATTATTTCGTACTCCTAAATCTACTTTAGTAATCTCTGGATTGCCATATTTAGTAGTATTAGCTTTGTCTAATAAAGCCATCGTTTTTACACCGTATTCCCCTGTTTGCAATTCTAAATTTATTAAATCATTTATAGATAATGAATTGTCTAAAGTAGATGCTAAGGCTTTTTTCATAAAATTAAAAATTTCTTCATCTACGAAACCTAAATTATGAGCATGCTCTGCATATGCTGCCATACCTTTTACTCCATAAACTATTAATTCCCTTAGTGAACGAATATCTTCATCTTTAGTAGTTAAAACTCCTACTTCTATTTCTTTAGCTTCTAACTCTGTATCAGTATTAGCATCCCATGTAGCAGCTTCAGGTAATTTACTTATATTTACACCATTTTCTTTTGCCAAATTTAATAATTTTCTTTTTAGCTCTAGTCCATGGTTAATACTATTTTTTATTGCCTCTTTATCAAAATTTGCATTGGTAATAGTTTGGAAAAGACTATTTAGTATAAAAGGATTCACCTCTGGAGTAGCTATTCCTTTATTATTTAGTTCTATTGATAATGTAGATATGCCTTTGCAAAGATATATCAATACATCCATTTGTCTAGCTAAATTGTCTTTTTTACCACACACTCCATTGATTGTGCAACCTGTTCCCTTGGCTGTCTCTTGGCATTGAAAACAAAACATACTCATAATAATATAATTTGGGGGTTAATTTTTACTTAACAAAAGTAAATTATTAATCTTAATAATTAATAATTGTGATAATTATCAATGTGAAAAAGTGATGAATATTATTTTTTAAACTATTCATCAAGATGATAAGGAATCTTTGGGGAGTTTTCTATATTACAATTGCATATATCATATAATTGCAAAAATAATTTGGCTGTAGCTTCTGCATCACCTAATGCTCTATGTCTATTACTGATTTCAATATCCAAATAGTTAGTAACAGCATCTAAATTATAAAGAGATAGATCTGGTAATGCTTTTCTAGCCATGCTTATAGTATCTATTGTCTCGCGTTCGTAATTAATGCCAAGTCTATTAAATTCACTTCTAATCATAGAGTAATCGAACCTAATATTATGCCCAACAAGTATGCTATTTTTAGTGAGAAAATCAATCTCTTCAGCAATTTGATAAAACTTAGGAGCATTCCTTACCATCTTATTAGTAATATGAGTAATTTTTTGAACATATTGATCGATTTCTCTATTTGGGTTAACTAAAGTAGAATAATGCCCATTGATACAATTATTCTTAATAAATACTAGTGCTATATCAGTAATGCGGGAAGCACCAGGCTTCCCGCCAGTAGTTTCTACATCCACTATTACGAAATCTCTCATTAGTTTTTTATTCTATAATTAATTTTTGATTAGCAACACTATTATCTATAAAGACTATTTTTACAATATAGATTTGTGCTAATAAATTATTAACATCTACAATATATTGATTGTTATTCACTTGCTCATAATGAGCCACTTTATTACCTAAAATATCATAAATAACTATAGAATTTATATCTTTGTTAGTATTAATAAAGACTTTATCTGATGCAGGATTTGGATAAATATTTACAATTTCTTTATTGAAATTAGTAATATTATTATCAATGATACATAGGGAGTTAGGATCAGCTTTTACCATATAACCGTTTACAATATTAAACTCATTATCACTTATAGACCAATTAGCAGGATCTGTGTTATCTGAATTAGGATCACATAAAGTAAGAGACGGACCTTGTCCATTAGCTTCAGTAGGCCAAGGAGCACCACTTCCAAATGTCAGTGTATCTACTACTACACCGTATGGAGTCTTAAATACTATAGTAGTACCAGTGTTTGGGATACCACCAGTTGAACCTTGTATTGCAGTTACTCCATAGAAGTTATTTACTGCAGTAGCATTAGGTGCTATTATTAAAAATGCATTAGGTGCTATTGTTATACCGTCTGGGAAAGTAAATGTATTAGTTCCATATGTTAATGTATACTCGTTCATATTTACTGTATAAGTATCATTATTGTATAATTCAATAAATTCTAAACTATCAGTACCACTTTCAGGAGGATTGTACATGATCTCAGTGATTACAATAGATGGAGCAGATAGGTCTATGAAAATATCAAAATCATATATGTTAGAGTTAATATTACCTGCCTCATCTGCAATATTAGTAATAGATAAAGTATAATGTACTGCATTTTGTAATGGTGTAGCTAAAGTAAGAGTTACTGTGTCATGATTAGCATTTCTAATAGCACTAGAGATATCTAGGCCACTATAATTATTTATATTTTCTGCACTATTATTTACAGGTTCATCAAAAGATATTTTAACAGTACTATAAGAAGTAGCCCATGCATTAAGAGGTGTAGGAGGTATAGTGTCTGGAGCTACAAAGCAGCCTTCTCCTGGGTCAGCATAAACCATTTTATTATTTACTATACTAAAAGGTCTAGTACCTAGAGACCAATTATCACCGATATTGTTATCTAAATTAGGATCACATAAGCTCAAACTATAACCATTTGCATTAGCGTCAGTAGGCCATGGTGCAGTAGTATAATATCTCACTGTATCTACTGTGATGCCATTAGGATCTATAATAACAATTGATGTGCCACTATTAGATATACCACTAGTATGCCCTTGAATAAATGTTTTCCCATAAAAAGCACTAGCTTTATTAGCTACAGGAGCTACTAAAACATATCCATAAGGATCTACAAATAAATCTTCAGTGAATGTATATGAATTAGTACTGTATTTCAAAGTGTAATCCTTAAAATTCATTATATAAGCAGTATTGTTCATTATTTCAATAAATTCTAAACTATCAATACCACTTTCAGGAGGATTGTACATTATCTCAGTGATTACCCAATTAGGAGTATGCACAACTGTATCCATAAATAAAGTAAATTCATAAGTATTAGTATTCACATTACCCGCAGTATCACTGATATTGCTCACATACATTGTAGTAGGTGTAGCATTAGCAATAGGAGTACTTAGTGTCAGAGTTACAGTATCTAATGTGGTATTTCTAGTAGCTGTAGCAACATTTATGCCTGTATAGTTAGCAGTATTTTCAGCACTAGCATCTACTGGCTCATTAAAAGATACTTTTACTTCAGTTAAACTCTCTAACCATGCATCTAATGGTTCTGGTGGGATAGTGTCTTGTGGTATTATTGTTATCCATTCTATGCTATCGCATTCTGTCGATGTCATAGCATTACCAGCTAAATCTTGAATACCACTTACACATAATTCATATTTAGTATTAGGTGCTAATGGCTGATTAAATGTGAGAAGCACAGAATCTAAACCAGTTAATCTAACTGCTGAGCTAACGCCAACAGTAATTGAATAATTATTTACATTCTCAGCTGTAGCATCTACTGGTTCAGAGAAAGCTATTTTAGCTTGTGTATTACTGATAGCAGATGCATATGTCATTGTAGGAGGTATAATATCTAAAGGAGTAATTTCTTCTCCAGTTATATAAAAGTTATCTATTCTATTGTTAGCACTTGTAGAGCTAGCAGAATCTACTACTAATTTTAACAAAAGTGAACTTAGATCATTTATAGCTCCAATACTGCTAAAATCTAAATTTATTGTATGCCAACTTAGATCCCTATTAATAAATACACTATCAATTTTAATAAAATCTGTACCGTTGATGCTATAGAACCATCTGTGAATATTAAATCCAGTACTTGAAGCACGATAAGCATAAGAAATTTTGATATTTTCATAATTTTCAGTTGATAGAGCAAATACAACTCCTTTATTATTAGCACTTAAATTAGCTAATGCTAAAGCTTGTCCAGCAAGAGGACTAGGACGTTGATCATTTGTAATATTACCGGCAAAAGCAGTTAATTCTGGGTTGGTTGCAGTAGAATTCCAATCGGATGAACCATGTGTGCCGTCTAAATAAATAGATGCATTATTTGCTTGAAGACCATAATCAGCTTGGATAATTTTAGGGGTGTTAGGAGCAGCTGCTAATGCATCAAAATGCCAAGCAGCTAGATTAGATTGAGCATTTACATTACTAATAATAGAAAATGCAATTACTAAAATTGACAAAAATTTAATTGTTTTCATATCGGTTAAATGTTTTTTACAAATATAAAAAAATTTTTTTAAATGAATCTAAAAATGATAAACTACATTTGGATATAATTATTAAATAAGTTGACCTATATAAGAAAGAATGTGAGATTGAAATATTAAAAAATTAGCTTAGAAAAATATAAAAAGAGAGGGGTCGAAAAAACAAGAGTTTTTATTTTAATGTTAAAAACGGGGCGGGGAAGTAATAACAATTTTAATTGTTTAAAATTAGGTATTATATCAATATTTTAACTTTATCAATCTCCATTAATAAAAATTTATAATACTCAATTTTAAACAATGATGTTATGTCATTACAAATGACTTAACATCATAATTCCTTCTTGCCATAATTTTTATAAAACAAACATTACAATTAGTTATTATATTTTTTCAAAAGTTCTTCTAAGCTTTCTATTTTTTTCAAAGCATCTTGTTGTTTTTTCTTTTCATTTTCTATTACAGAAGCAGGTGCTTTGTTTACAAAATTTTCGTTTTCCAATTTTTTATTTACATTATTTAGAAACCCTTTGTAATATTCTAATTCTTTTATTATTTTTTCTTTTTCTTCTTCTAAATTAGTTTCTGGTATTGGTATCGAAATAGTTAATGTCCTCACTAATGTTTCAGCGGTATTCATTTGTGGTACTTTATTTGTGATAGACTGTATTTGGGTCATTTTTTTTATTAATTCACTGTATTTATCTATAATATCTTTAAATTCAGAATTATTATAATAAATTTCCAAATCATTATTTGACAAATTATATTGTGTTTTTAATGATCTGATAGTAGATATTAATTCAAATATAAAATTAATTTCATCAATAATGTTTTCATCATAGTTATCAACTACGGGCCAATTAGTAAACATAATAGTATCGTTTTCATTTTCATTATTATCTAATAAATGCCAGATTTCTTCAGTGATAAAAGGCATAAATGGATGCAGTAATTGCATAAGAGTTTTGAAAAAATCAATAGTTTTGTAATATGTAAATGAATCTATTGCTTGGCCATAGGGCGGTTTTATGAGTTCTAGATACCATGAGCAGAAATAATCCCATATAGTTTTGTAAATAGTTTTGAGAGCGTCTGAGATGCGATATTCAGCAAAATTTTTATTTATTTCTATTATAGATGCATTTAGTTGCTCTCGAAACCATATTATGCTTTGATTATTAATAGTAGTAGGTGTTTTAGAATTATCTATTTGCCACATTTTTACTAGTCTGAGAGCATTCCAAATTTTATTTGAAAAATTTCTTCCTTGTTCGCACAGAGATTCATCAAAGAGGAGATCATTTCCCAGAGGGCTAGCAAATAGCATGCCCATACGTACCCCATCAGCACCATATTTATTTATTAAATCTATAGGATCGGGGCTATTACCCAAAGATTTAGACATTTTACGACCAGATTTATCTCTAACTATACCAGTAAAGTAAACATTATAAAAAGGCACTTGCTTACGATATTCTAATCCTGCCATTATCATTCTAGCGACCCAGAAAAATAAAATTTCTGGAGCAGTTACTAAATCATTGGTAGGATAATAATAGTTGATGTCCTTATTGTCAGGTTCTATAATACCATTGAATACTGCTATAGGCCATAGCCAGCTTGAGAACCAAGTATCTAATACATCTTCATCTTGTTTTAAATCATTTTTCTGGGTATTAGGATTTTTAGCTTGTGCCAGTGCAAATGCTTCGTCATCATCATGAGCTACTACAAAATCACCATTAGGTAAATACCACACTGGTATTCTATGTCCCCACCACAATTGTCTTGAAATGCACCAATCTTTGATATTTTCCATCCAATGTATATATGTATTAATTACTTTATCTGGATAGAATTTAATTTTACCATCGAGTACTACTTGTAGTGCTGGTTGTGATAATTCTTTTACTTTTAGAAACCATTGTAAGCTCAATCTTGGTTCTATAGGAACATCTGTCCTTTCACTATAGGCTACATTATTTTCATAATCCTCGATTTTTTCTATATTACCTTCTTGATCTAAAAGATTTATAATATTTTTGCGAGCTTCTAATCTATCTTGTCCTACAAGAAATTTGGCCTTTTCATTTAAATGTGCATCAGGAGTGAAAATATCTATAATTTCTAGATTATGTTTTTTGCCTATTTCATAATCATTCAAATCGTGTGCTGGAGTTACTTTCAAACAACCAGTGCCAAATTCAGGATCTACGTATTCATCAGCAATTATAGAAATTTCTCTTTTCACTAAGGGTACAAAAACTTTTTTCCCAATTAAATGTTTGTATCTATCATCATTAGGATTTACGGCTACAGCAGTATCTGCTAGAATAGTTTCTGGTCTAGTAGTAGCTATTACCACGTATCCACTGTTATCAGTTAAATAATATTTTACATAATATAGTTTGCTATTAGTTTTTTTGTAGATGACCTCTTCGTCTGAGAGTGCTGTGAGAGCTTGTGGATCCCAATTTACCATTCTATGGCTACGGTATATTAATCCTTTATTATATAGATCTACAAATACATGAATTACACTTTTGTAATAATTTTCATCCATAGTAAATGTAGTTCTATCCCAGTCACAGGAAGCCCCCAATTTTTTTAATTGTTCTAAAATTATACCTCCATGTTTTTCTTTCCATTCCCATGCGTATTTCATAAATTCTTCACGAGTGAGAGAGTGCTTATCTATACCTTCATCTCTCAACTTGGCTACTATACGAGCCTCTGTAGCTATAGAAGCATGATCTGTTCCAGGTACCCAACATGCGTTGTAGCCCTGCATCCGCGCTCTACGTATTAAAATATCTTGTAATGTATTATTGAGCACATGCCCCATATGTAATATTCCAGTAACATTGGGCGGTGGTATTACTATAGTATATGGTTTTTTATCATTTGGTTCAGAATGAAAATATTTATTTTCTAGCCATTTTTTAAACCATTTACTTTCTACTTCATTAGCTGTGTAATGTTGAGCCAGGTCCATTTTCATAAGTTTTGTGCAAAATTACAAAAATATATATTAAAATTATCTTTAAATTATGAAAAAATAATTAATTTTGTAATTATGAATTATAAGAATTTCATATTTATTGGGTTAATATTTATTTCTAGTGTTTTATTTGCACAGGAGGATATAGCTATTGGTAGTGGATATGAGAGAGGTACTCTACTGAAGCAATATTTCAGTGTAGGAGCTAATTTAAACACTCAAGGGTGGGGATTATTAGTTGATTTTGGAAAAAATGCTAATATTTTTAATAATTATGGAATGCTAATAGAGTTTGTAGATGTTCATTCTTTTAAAGAAATAAAATTAAGAAGGGAAGGCATCATTAATGCCAAATCCTTTGTGTATGGAAAGTTAAATTATGTTTATTTTTTAAGAACTGGCTTTAAATCAGCCTCTTTATTATATTCTAAACCTTACTGGGGCGGTGTCTCTATAGGCAGGTTTTATTCTTTCGGTATTAGTAGTGGTTTTACTAAACCAGTATATTTACAAGTGCAAAAATATAATTCTTATTATGATTGGGAGATAGTAGAGGAGAGGTACAATCCTGAGAAACATTCTATTAATGATATTTTAGGTAGAGGTAGTTTCTTTTCTGGATTTGATAAAATCAAATATTATCCTGGTATATATTTACAAGGTGGTTTTAGTTTTGACTTTAATGAAAGTCAAGATCAAATAAGAAGATTAGACATAGGTGCCAGCCTAGATTTATTTTTATATAAAATTCCTATTATGGCTTATGAGAAAAATAATTTTTATTTTTTAACATTTTTCCTAAAATATAATATTGGTCAAAACTATAACACGAAATGAGTGAAGAAAAAATATTAAGAAAGCCAACATGGCTTAAAGTTGATAGAACGCCATTAGATTCATATTCTAATTTACATTCACCATTAAATAATGGCAATTTACATACTATTTGTGAAAGCGGTATGTGCCCCAATAAAGCAGAATGTTGGTCACTAGGAACGGCTACATTTATGATATTAGGGGATATTTGTACTAGAAATTGTAAATTCTGTGCAGTTAATACTGGTAAGCCTTTACCACCAGATCCTAATGAGCCTGATAATATTTTGAAAATAGTAAAAACATTATCATTAAAACATGTTGTATTAACATCAGTAACTAGGGATGATCTGCCAGACCAAGGAGCAAATCACTGGGCTAAATGTGTAGAGCTATTAAAAAATTCTAATCTCACTGTAGAGGTTTTAGTACCTGATTTTGATGGGAATCGTGATTTAATAAAAATCGTAGCTGATGCTAAACCAGATATTTTCTCTCATAATTTAGAGACAGTCAGATCACTATCTAAACTAATAAGGTCTAAAGCTACTTATGATAAAAGTTTACAAACTTTAGAAATCGCAGCTTCTTTTGGTCTAACTACAAAAAGCGGAATAATGGTCGGATTAGGTGAAAAATTTGATGAAGTTCTAGATGTAATGGATGATTTATTAAATGTAAATTGCAGAATATTAACCATCGGTCAATATTTGCAGCCATCAAAAAATAATTATCCCGTTAAAGAATATGTAAATCCAAAAATTTTTTTAGAATATAAAAATATAGCATTGCAAAAAGGATTTACATACGTTGAGTCGGCACCATTAGTGAGGTCATCATATCATTCTGAAAAAATTTTATAAAAAATATTTATAATTTTGAAAAATTTTTTACATCCATTTAAATATTTTTTATTAATTTGGCTGCAAAATTTTAATAAAGTATAATTTTAAAAAAAAATCAATATGCGAAGACTTGAATTTTTATTAAGTGTAGTATTAATAATGGCATTATCATTAGGTATTAATGCTCAAAGCAACAAAGGGAAAAATAATTTAAAAAATTCCCCGCTAAAATCTCAACAATTACAGTGGGTAAATGTAGGACCAACAAATATTGGAGGCCGCACGAGAGCTATTATGGTAGATAAAAATAACTCTTCTATCATTTATGCTGCTAGTGTATCTGGAGGAATATGGAAAAGTATTTCTGGTGGTACTTCTTGGAGCATGTACGCTACTACAGATAATATGTTTATATCTTCTTTAATAAAAGATAGAGATGGATATATATATTTCGGTACTGGTGAATATTTTGCTAGCCCTATAGGAGATAATAATGGTGGTACAGGGTTCAGGGGCAATGGTATTTATAAAAGTACTACTCCCAATGGTTCAGAATTTCAGTTACTCTCAGCTACACAAGCTACTGGACTAACTTCGCCATTTTTGTATACTAATAATTTAGCAGTAAATTTATCTACAAATAAAATTTTTGCTGCTTCAAATAAAGGATTACAAGTATCCGAAGATGGTGGCGAAACATGGTATAATCCTATTGGCACTAGTGGTTTTCCTACCCAAACTTGTTATGATGTAGAGGTAGCTAATGATGGTACAGTTTATGCAGCTGTTTATAGATATATATATAAATCATCTAATGGAGATAATGGAAGCTTTGTACAGCTTTCAAATCCTTGGGGAACAGCTGTTTCTAGAATAGAAATTGCTGTAATGCCTACCAATTCAAATATTATTTATGCCATTATCATTGATAATAACGGAAATCTAAATGGTGCTTATCGTTCTATTGATGGTGGAACAAATTGGGAATTAATAGGTCCAGGAGGTAGCTCAAACTTTTATCCATTCAATCAACAAGGATTTTATGCTTGTGCTCTAGCTGTAGATCCATTTGATGAAAATCATATATTGATGGGAGGAATAGATTTGTGGGAATATTATTATGGTGGCAATTGGGAGCAAATATCTTCCTCTGGATTAGATGAGACTAGTTTATTATATTTACATTCTCATCAACATAAAATTGTTTTTGATCCTAATGTAGAAGGTGTGGTTTATATAGCAAATGATGGTGGCGTTTTCAAAGGTATTAAAGATGCTACTTATGATATTTTTACCTTTAATAATGCAAATAGAAATTATGTTACTTCTCTTTTCTTTACCTTAGCTTGCAATTCATATAATCAACTAATGGGAGGTACTCATAATAATGGAACTGTTCTTTTACCTAGACAAACCATTGATTCTACTAAAGCTGTAAAATTTTTGTATGGTACTGGTGGTTATGTGGCTATGTCTAATTTAGATAAGGATATGATCATTGGGTCTTATCCATATGGTGAAATGTATAGATCTAATGAATTCGGTGGTAATGCTCAAACATTTTACTCCACTGGATTACTTGCAAATATCAAAGTTTTAGGTGGTGGTGATATGGGTTCTAATACTTTCTCTTCATATTTAGCTCCTACACTTTTAAAAGAAGGATACAATATGAATTCCACTGATAGTGTAACTTTTGTTAATATGAATGATACAACTCTGCACGCTGGTGATGTAATTATGGTAAAAAGCCCTATAAGTGGTTTGTTTTTTAACGCTACTTTAACTTCTCCTTTAGCTCCTGGTGATTCAATTAAAGTACAGGATTATTTATATGCTAATTTATTTGTAGGATTGAGAGGTTCAGTGTGGATGACCCGCGGCTTACATGATTATTCCGGTGCTCCAAAGTGGTATAGAGTGGGAACAACAGCTACCTCTAGTGAATATCCACAATGTATGGCATTAAGTAGTGATAATAATTATTTATTTGTAGGTACAAGTGAAGGTAAAGTATATAGAATTTCTAATTTATTAAATGCTAAAGATAGTTTATCTGCAGATAATCGTAGTATTTATAGTGTAGTAACTACTGATCTAATTTATAGCATTTCTAATAGGCCAATAACTTCTATTTCAGTAAATCCTGATGATCCTAATAAAGTAATATTTACTGCTGGTGGTTATAGTGCTACTACTTATGTATATTATTCTACTAATGCTACGACTGATTCACCAACCTTTACAAATAAAACTGGTAATCTACCCAAATATCCAGTATATTCTTCTTTAATTGTAAAAGAAAATCCAAATATTATTTTATTGGGAACTGAATTTGGAATATATTCTACTGATAATATAACGGTTTCATCTCCTTCGTGGAGTGCTGATAACGAAGGTCTCGGTAATGTACCAGTGTATATGTTGACACAACAAGATTTTTATAATTATGGTTCACCTAATTATGGTGTAATTTATGCTGCTACTCATGGTAGAGGTATATTTGCTAATTATAAGTATCGTATAGTGTCTATCGATGATTTTGTAACTGAAGGAAATCATTTATCAGTATATCCTAATCCTGCTACAGATTATATAAATATTGATAATAAAATGGGCAATAATCCATTTACTGTAAGCATTTACAATATGAATGGACAATTAGTTTATGTTAAATTAATTAGTGATAATTCTAATGCTACTATCCAAATTCCTGTTAGTTCTCTTAATAGTGGTACATACATTATTAATTGCCAAGGAAATAATAAAATGTATAGCTCTAAGTTTGTAAAAGAATAAAAAAATAATAATATGAAAAGATTTTTAATTTTTGGATTAATAATCCTAGGAATTTTAGTTAATATTTCTGCACAGGATAAAATTATCGCACCTACACCAGTGTCACCTGCTAATAATTCATCAAATTTGAATGTAAAATTTAATTTGGATTGGACCAGTGTGAGTGGTGCTGTATCGTATGAACTCCAATTAGACACAAGTAATAGTTTTACAACACCAATTTTTACTATAGAGACTACATATTCTGCTTATAGTATCAATAATTTAATGTATGGCACTACTTATTATTGGAGAGTGAGAGCTAAAAATGCCACTAATCAATATTCAGCTTGGAGTGATATATGGAATTTCTCCACTAAGGGATTTGTTACATTAAGCAAACCATTAGATAGTGCTAATCATATTGCTGTGATTACTGCAATTAATTGGGATACTATTAGTGGCTCCATGTATTGGATTCAAGTAGATACAACTGATAATTTTAATAGCACACTGTTGAGAGAATTCTCTGCAGTTACTGCTGATTCTGTAATGTTAAATAGATTGCTATTTGATCAAAAATATTTCTGGAGAGTAATGGCATATCATCAATATGATAGTGCAGCATGGTCTGCTACCAGATTATTTAATACTAAATCTCCTTCAGATATTAAACCCAAGTTTCCAGTAAATGATTATGCAGATTTCATACCTGGAGATACTATAAAAGCCTATGCGATTTGGGGTAGTAAGGGAGGCGAATTAGTATTATCAGAAGATAGCAGTTTCGATGTTCCATTCTACTATGTATTTGATAGTACAGACATTATAATCACTAAAATTCAAAGTACCCCACCTAAATACGATACAACAGTTAGTGTCGCTACTGATTATTTGAAATTTGACCAAAATTGTTATTGGAAAATGAGATTTTTCCATAGTTCAGATACTTCAGAGTGGAGTCCAGTATATGAGTTTAAAACTACAGATTCAGTCAAATTGCTAGCTCCTACCAATAGTGCAACTGACATAAATCCTGTAACTGATTCTTTAAAATGGTTTCCTATTTATGCTGCTACTGAATATGTGATTTATTATGATACTTTAAGTGATCTATCTAGTGCAAAATTAGTTTCTGTTGATCCTACAGATACATTATATAATCTAGGTACTAAAATTGGTTATAAATTGCAAAATTTGAATTTATTATACAATAAAACATATTATTGGCAAATAAAAGCAAAACATCCAAGAGATGAAGCAACTTCTGAAATTAGGTCTTTTACTACTCTGCATGATAATGGAGTAGCAGATTATAATGGTTATAGTTTTACTATTTTACCTAATCCAGCTAGTGATTTTGTAAAAATCAATTTTAATAGAGAGCAAACAGGTATGATTTCTATTAAAAATATATTAGGACAGGATGTTTACAAAGAAAAAATTAATAAAACTCTAAATGCCAATATCCCTGTTTATAACTTAGATAACGGTAT
>JASEGF010000290.1 GCA_030017935.1 Bacteroidales bacterium
ATTTTTAAATTTAGTGTTAATGTAGTTAATAGCAGGTTTTAGGTCAAAACTGAACATGTTGTATAGTAATCCAAGAATGAACATATTTTTTGTTCTTTCTGCATTTTTCTTATCTAAATCACTATTAATATTAATGACCATTTCAGAAGCAGGAATTTGTAAAACTGTATAATTAGATAAACTGTTATCTTCTAAAGGATTAGAAGTATATCTAGCTGTTTCTAAACTACGAGGAGTGAAATTAGAACTATCGACAACAATTATGCCACCTTGTTTAACATTTTTAAGATTTACCTTTAATGATGCGGGGTTGAAACAAACTAAAACATCATATTCATCACCAGGGGTTAAAACTTTTTTATTACTAAAATGTATCTGAAATCCAGATACACCAAAAGTAGTATTACGAGGTGCTCTAACCTCTGCTGGGAAATCCGGGAATGTAGCCATATCTAATCCTATATGTGCTAAAGTATCAGCCAAGATATTTCCTGAAAGCTGAATACCATCTCCAGAATCACCAACAAATTTTATAACAATGTCATTTACTTGCTTTGCGCCGGACATTGGCTTGGATTCTTCATTCATAATTTGAACTATTTTTTCTTGCAAAATTAGATGTTTTTTTTAATAAAAACTAAAATTAATATTTATTGATATTAGAAAAAATGATTTATTTTGCAAAAAATTCATAAATATTATGAAAATTGTTATAATAGGAACTGGATACGTAGGATTAGTAACTGGAGTTTGTTTCGCAGAGGTTGGAGTAGAAACTGTTTGCATTGATATAGACAAAAATAAAATAGAAAATCTAAAAAAAGGAATTTCTCCAATATATGAACCAGGTTTAGATGAATTAATAACTAAAAATTTAGAAAGAGGTAGATTGAGCTTTGACACTGATATTTCAAAAGTTTTAGATGGTGCAGAAATGGCTTTTATAGCAGTAGGCACACCACCTGATGAAGATGGAAGTGCTGATCTAAAATATGTACTTGATGCTGCTCATAATATTGGGAAATATATGAACGATTATTTAGTCGTTGTTACCAAAAGCACTGTACCAGTAGGCACAGCTCTAAAAGTAAAAGAAGCTATCCAATTTGAATTAAATAAACGTAACCTTAATATTGACTTTGATGTGGCATCAAATCCAGAATTTCTAAAAGAAGGTGATGCAATAAATGATTTCATGAAACCTGATCGTATAGTAATAGGTGTAGAGTCTGATCGAGCACAAGAAATCTTTCAAAGATTATATAAACCTTTTACTCTAAATGGTCATCCAATAATTTTCATGGATATACCATCAGCAGAAATGACAAAATATGCTGCAAATGCTATGCTAGCTACACGTATTAGTTTTATGAATGATATAGCTAATCTATGTGAAATTTTAGGTGCAGATGTTAATATGGTTAGACTAGGTATAGGTTCAGATCCCAGAATAGGTAGTAAATTTCTCTATCCTGGAATAGGCTACGGTGGCAGTTGCTTCCCAAAAGATGTGAAAGCACTTATTAAAGCTGGTGAAGAAAATAATTATCCTCTACGCCTCTTGCAAGCTGTAGAAAACATTAATGAAGCTCAAAAGAGTATCTTAGTTGATAAATTACTAAAATTCTATAATGGTGATATCTCTGGTAAAAAAATAGCACTGTGGGGATTATCATTTAAACCAAATACTGATGACATGAGAGAAGCACCATCATTAGTAATTATTGATAAATTATTAAAAAATAATGCACAAGTAAGTGCTTATGATCCTGCCAGCATGGAA
>JASEGF010000291.1 GCA_030017935.1 Bacteroidales bacterium
GAAAACCAAATAATTCTTTTTGAATAGCAAAAATAAATTGAGTAAAAGGACGGTAGCGACCACCAGCCACTATTTGTTTCCCTTCACCAAAGAACCCTTCGAATAAATCATGAGTAAAAATATCTTTAGTCCCACTAATACCTTGCTGAGTGTATTTATTACCTGTCATTACTAGTGCATCATCCAAAGTATAATCAAAAGTAATTGTAGGTAAATACAGGATAGTAGCGGCTATAAATAGAAACCAGCACAATTTTTTATTAGTATATTCTGTAATCTTAGTAATCCATGTTCTCTTGGCTAAAGTCTTCATACAATAAATATTTTTTACGAATTTGTATAAAATTTTCTAAATCTTTTTGCCATGAAGCTCTAATCTGATCAGCTGTTAATCCTTGAATTATTTGTTTTCTTAGTAAATCTGTTCCTGCTAATTTATCAAAAAATGGTAAAATAAAGAATTTATCTTTTTCTTTGGAGCATTTGTAACTTTCTATGAGTAAGTCTAAATATATTTTTCTATAATATTTCAAAAAATGCGTTGAGAAATTAGTAAGATCTATTCCTCTACATGCAATATTTTTATAAGGCGGATTAATAGATTTATCTGGAATAGAAATCGGAGTAAAAATCGTATCATTAATGCAAAAATCTGGGGCTCCTAGAAGAGTAAAAGGCTTATCAGTTCCCCTACCCACACTCATCGTAGTTCCTTCAAATAATACCAAATGAGGATATGCATATATTGCAGCCATATTGGGTAAATTAGGTGATGGAGAGAAATTTATTTCTATCAATGAATCATGTGTATAATTTTGGCATTTGATTACTTCTAAATCACAACGTTCGCGAGACGCTAACCAATTTTGATCATTCATCATCATTGATAGCTCTCCAATAGTCATGCCATATACTAGTGGAATAGGTGCCACTCCTACAAAAGAAGCAAATTGCATATCTAATACAGGACCATCAATAAAATAACCATTAGGATTGGCTCTATCCAAAATTATTACTGGAATTTTTTTTAAAGCACATGCATCCATCATATAAAATATTGTGCTTATATATGTGAAACACCTAACACCCACATCTTGCAGGTCTATCAAAACGATATCTACATTATCTAAATCAAATGGGGTAGGTTTGTATTTATCTCCATAAAGAGAAATTATTTGTATATAGTTTTTATTTACAGTCTTGTATTTATCGTTAAATATTTTTTTACCATCAGGTTGATCAACATAAAATCCATGCTCTGGAGTAAATATTTTGCTTACTTTTATACCTTCTATAACAAGTGAATCTATTAAATGTCTTTCAAAAATTTTGCTATTATTATTACATAGAATGCCTACATTTTTATTTTTTAATTTATAAAAATATTCATCAGTAAGCTCTATTGCAGGAACATATTGTCCTAATAGGCTAACATTAAAAAATATCAGCCCAATAAAAAATAAAAAAATATATTTTTTACAAAAAATCATATTACAAAAATAAATAAAAAAATAAATATATTGTATTTTATATTATTGATAATTAATCTGGTAATAAAAAATTGGAACATTAAATAATATCAAATTTTTATGTTTCAATAACGTTTATTGTGGGTAAATTATTTTAACTGTCCAATTGTTATTTATTAATCCACAAATGCACACAAATGAGCACAAATTATTAATTAAGGTTGATTAGTTGATAAGTTTAGTAGTTTAGGATGATTATCGAGATTTTTATTATTAATCAAAAAGTTTAT
>JASEGF010000292.1 GCA_030017935.1 Bacteroidales bacterium
ACTACATCTGCATTTTTTTGTTTTAACAGGTAAAAGAGGCCATCGAGGAATGCTAAATGCTCTTGTTTGCCCATTGATAAATGTTCTACAAGGTTATCAACTAATTGTTTCATGATTAATTATTTTTTACAAAATTAGTTAAAATTTGGAAATGAAATCAAATATATTTCCAAACAATAATAATTTGTCATAACCTTTGCCCACCCCTTGAAATTAAATCCCTCCCCTTTTTTAGAATTCCACCTTTAGCCCATCATATGCTGGCGATACATTATTGGGTAAATCTTTTAGTATTTGTAAGTGTGGCGGTAAAAAATGTGAAAGATGTGTTAATAAAGCTTTTTTAGGATTTATTTTCCCTATTATTTCTAATGCTTGTGGCAGTGATAAATGAGAAATATGGGGACTGCGTCTTAATGCATTAATTATTAATATATCTACACCTTTTATGAGTTCCATACTACTATCAGGTATCTGGCTTGCATCTGTTATATATGCTAAATTACCGAATCTAAATCCTAATATTTCTAATTTCCCATGAAATATTGGTATAGGAATTATTGGTGTATTTTCAATAAAAAAAATATTATCATTAATATTATGATACTCTAATTGTGGGGAACCAAAATAGCCATTAGGATTCAGAATATATGGAAATTCTTTATCCAGTTGACTCATTACTTCTTCTTTTGCATACAAGCTAATTACTTTTCCAAGTATAAAATTAAAAGGTCTGATGTCATCAATGCCAGCTATATGATCTCTATGTCCATGTGTGATTAATATAGCATCTATGTCATCTATTTCATTATTTATCATTTGTAGTCTGAAATCTGGACCGCAGTCTATTACTAATTTTAGTCCATTATAATGAATGAATGCTGAGGTACGAAATCTTTTATCTCGAGGATCATTAGATGTACAAGTGGCACATTTACAGCTAATTACTGGAATGCCTGTAGATGTACCTGTTCCTAAAAATATTATATAATTGCCATCATTGTTATCAATATTCATCATTATTTATTTAATTTTTTAGTCTTCCAATCAAAGTAGCTGATGTACAATCTACAACTTCTACATTTACGAATTCACCTTTCATACTTATGTCTCCAGGAAAAACGATTACTTTATTTTGTGAATTACGTCCAAATATTTCCTTATCATTTTTCTTTGAAGTACCTTCTACTAGTACCTTGTATGTTTTACCAATATCCTTTTTATTAAGCTCATAAGATATTTTTTGTTGTAAATCTATTATTTCATTTAGTCTACGAGTTTTGGTTTGTTCATCTACATTGTCTGCATATTTGCGAGAAGCTATAGTGTTAGGGCGTTCGCTGTATTTAAACATAAATGCAAAAAAATATTTTACTTCTTTCATTAGTTCTATAGTTTGTTTGTGATCATCCTCGGTTTCACCAGAAAAGCCACAAATAATATCTGTGCTAATGGCAATATCTGGTACTGCTGAGCGCAATAGTTTCACTTTTTCTAAATATTCATCTATTGTATATTTCCTATTCATTTTTTTTAAAATAGCATCAGAACCAGATTGTACAGGTAAATGAAAAGATTTAGCAATGTTTGGATATTTTGCTATAGTTTCTATTAATTCTATACTTAAATCTTTAGGATGTGAGGTGGCAAAGCGAAATAATATTTGAGGAAATCGTTCTGCCAATATATTTAATAGTGATGGAAAATTAGTCTCAATATAATTATATGAATTTACATTTTG
>JASEGF010000293.1 GCA_030017935.1 Bacteroidales bacterium
TCTTTTGTTACTTTTCTTTGTGTGGTTGACAAAGAAAAGTAAATTAAGTAGAAATCTATTAAAATCAATTATAATCATAAGAAATATAGCTATTACCGAGAAAATAGTAGTAGAAATTTAGTTATTAATTAAACGCATAATTCAAAAATTTAAATAAAAAAGGCGAATCTTTGATTCGCCTTTTTTATTTAGTTGAGATTTATTGCTATTTAGTTATTACTATTCTAAAGTTATTAACAGTATTATCAGGAGTGATAACCTTTAATAAGAAATTACCACTTAATTTTGAAACATCTATCGTCAATTTATTATCGTCCATTTTGTAGCTATTTACTAATTGACCGAGCATATCATAGAGATATACTTCTGCTCCGTTATTATTAATAAGTTCTACAATTACCTTATCAGTAGCAGGGACTGGATAAACTATTGCATTAGATAAAACATTATCTGCTATAGAAGTTACTGTTACTTGATTAGATATAAACTCACAGTCATATTCATCTGTGAATACAACATAATAACATTCTCCAATAGTTGGATTAGTATAAATAGCCTCAGTAACTCCAGGTATTTCCTCATCATCGCAAGTATACCAAGTATAATTGCCACTTACGATAGGATCTATTGTAGCTTCTAAACCATTTTCGGTTTCAGCTAAGCTAACTGTTACATTAGAAATAGTAACCACAATATCATCAGTAGCTGAGCAATCATATTCATTTGTAACGGTCACATAATATGTACCACTCATACCTACTATCATTGTTTGGCTAGTACTCAAAGGAGGATTCCATTGATATGAGCTAAATCCAGCGCCAGCATCTAAAGTAACTGTGCCACCGCATTGTACAATATCTTCTCCTAAATCTACTGTAGGAGATGGATTAACTGTGATGTCTATGTCTGCTGTACTTTCGCAACCAGCAGGTGTAGTAGCTGTAACTGTATAAGTGGTATTATCAGTAGGATATTGTGTAATAATCGCATCTGTTAAGCCATTATTCCATAAATATGTGGTACCAGTAACATCTGAGCTAGCAGTCAAAGTAACTGATTGACCACTACAAATTGTGGTATTATCAGCGGTAATCATAATCAGTGGTAATGGATTAACAATAACAGTTATCTCAGCAGTATTTTCGCAGCCAATAGCATCTGTACCTGTTACTACATAGGTTGTAGTTTCATCAGGTGCTACAGTAAATGATTCTGTTGTCTCACCATTATCCCATTCATATGTTATAGCTCCACTAGCACTTATTATAGTAGAATCACCAATACATATTGCATTTGGTGTAGCTGTAGCTTGAACATTAGGTAAAGGATTTACACTGATAGAAACACTAGCAGTATTTTCGCAGCCATTAGCATCTGTACCTGTAACTGTATATGTCGTTGCAGTTGTAGGATTCACTGTGATGATACCACCCGTTTGTGTAGTACTCCATTCATAGCTCACACCACCACCAGCTGTCAGTGTAGCTGGCGAACCAGAACAAACTAAACTAAGATTAGTCGATGCAGTTATATTAGGTAATGGATTTACAGTGAGATGTAGTATATAGACACTATCACATCCATTTATTGTTTGTAAGCTATCATAATAGGTACCAGAAACAGAATAGTTATTACCATGCCATGAATAAACATCACCTTGACAAATAGCGTGATTATCTGTAAATTCATATTTTGGATATACAGAAATTGCTACTGTTGCAGTATTTTCG
>JASEGF010000294.1 GCA_030017935.1 Bacteroidales bacterium
GGATTACGCCTTATCTAGATATTGTGGTTATGGCTGCTTTCATAGGATGTGTATACTTTATGATAATTCAATCCTTTTTGGCAGGCTATAACCAAGCGTTCCATCAATTGGGCTATGAAGGTGCTACTGAAGAATACACTTTGGCTCTTTGGAATTTGATTGCTTATATTGTGAATGTGGATGGACTCAAGAATTCACCTCAAATAATTTTATTGATAGTGAAACTTTTAAAAATATTTTAGAAAATCATTTAAAAAAATTAAAAGATAATAACATAAATCTAGATTCTATAACATTTTCTGGTAATGGAGAATCTACATTGCATCCAGCATTTTTGTCAATAGTGAAAGAAACTATTTCATTGAGAGATAGATATTTCCCTACTGCTAAAGTGACTGTATTAACTAATGGAAGTATGCTTCATTTATCTCAAGTGCAGGAAGCTTTATCAATAATAGATCAACCTATACTAAAGTTAGATAGTGCTATACAACAAGAGTTTGAAATAATTAATCGACCAATGTATAAAATTAATATTCAAACATTGATAGATAATTACGCAAATTTATCTGTTCCAAATAAAATAATACAAACTTTATTGCTACGTGGTCAATATAATGAGTCAAAAATAGACAATACTAGCGATGAATCTCTAAACGCACTCATAGCTGCTATCAATAAGATAAATCCTAAAATATGGATG
Source organism: Bacteroidales bacterium (assembly GCA_030017935.1). Classification (GTDB taxonomy): domain Bacteria; phylum Bacteroidota; class Bacteroidia; order Bacteroidales; family DTU049; genus DTU049. Next base: position 704 of record JASEGF010000294.1, read on the forward strand.
CTTTATGTAATTGATCGTCCTACGCCAGCAAATAATTTAGAAAAATTAACTTTTGTAGAATTAGAACAAATTAAAAATAAATTGCAAGACAAAGTAAATTGTGAAATTAATATTTACGCATAATTTAATTATTTTCTGCATAACCATAATTATAATGTTCTCTCAAAAAATGAATTTAATATGAAACAAAGGAAGTATTTATGGGATTATGACATTAAGGTATTATTGGCTATGGAGCAAGCAATATCTGGGAAAAAGGAATTTCTTAATTTTTTATTAGAAAATGGCTATCCAGAATTAGCAGCATTTGCTAGTGCAATCAGAGCGGATGAAGAAGCATATCAGTGGTTATTAAAATACGGTTTTTTAGAATTATCTTTACTATCAGATGCTATTGATGGAGATAAAGATGCACTCGACTGGCTAAATCAACATAATTTACAAACATACATGATAATAGCAATGGCATGTCAAGGATCTAATGAAGCAAAAAATTATTTAGCTAAAAATAAATTAGACTTTTTTATACGATTCGCAGATACAGTAGCTGAAGAGCTAAAATATCAAAAAAGAGAACGGGGAGATTATCATAAATTCAAATAAAATTCAAAATATATTTCTATCTATCTATAGATAACGCTCTCAAAAGTTTATCAATTCTGGAGAAGCAATGTTTTAGCTGAAAAAAAGAATTTATGAGAAAAATAAAATTACCTTAATAAGAAATTTACTTACTATTAATATATTCACAGTAATAATTTAGGTAATAATTAAACGCCTATCTCAAATATTTTTTATATAATATGGAAATATTTTTATAATAATTTATTAAAAAAAATCATCTATTTAAAAAATTTGTATTAATTTTGAGAAAAAATTAAATATGAAAAGTAAAATATTTATTTTTCTAGTGATATTTACTGGTTTATTATTTTTATCTTCTTGTGAAAAAGAAGAAGGTTGCAATGCAGTAATCACTGTCAAATTATTAAGAGATA
>JASEGF010000295.1 GCA_030017935.1 Bacteroidales bacterium
ATTATTTTTTGGACAAATTTAATATAATTTTTTATAATAGAACGCAACTTGGTATAAGATAGAATTTTATTATATTCACAAAAAATAATAAAATTATGGAAATTAAATGTAAAAATTGTGGTAGTACGCATTATATGAAAAATATCATATTTACTTTAATTATATTGCTTAACCTCACACTATCAGCACAAGTATTACAAGGTTATTGGCAAGGACAACTAAAAAATGAATTGCAAAAAATTGACTTGCAGTTTGCATTTTCCTATGATAGCAGCAGAAACAGCTATATAGCATATCTAACTATTCCACAACAAATGGTGATAAGATTAAAAATTAATAAAATTTCGCTATCAGATGACAGTATAAAAATAAATATTAGCAACTTTGCAGCAAAATATCATGGAAAAATAATAGATAACGATAATATCATAGGTAACTGGTATCAATCTGGTATGAGTTTACCTTTGCTTTTGCATAAAATATCTGAAACAGATACTTTTTCATTTAATAGACCACAAAATCCGTCACCTCCATTTCTATATATTTCAAAGGATATAGAATTTTATAATAAAAAAGATAAAATAAAGTTAGCGGGAACAATTACAATGCCTGATAGTAATTCTAAACATCCAGCTGTAGTACTAATATCTGGTAGTGGTCCACAGGATAGAGATGAAAGTTTAGCTCTTCACAAGCCATTTGCTTTGATAGCAGATAGATTAACTAAAGCAGGAATAGTAGTTTTGAGGTATGATGATAGAGGAGTTGCTAAGTCTGAAGGTAATTTCTCTATAGCTACAACTTTTGATTTCGCTAATGATGCTAGAGCTGCTATCAATTGGTTAAAAAATCAACCTTTTGTAGATAAAAATAATATAGGCTTAATAGGACATAGCGAAGGTGGAATAATAGCATTTTATCTGGCTAGTAATGAAAAGAATTTAAAATTTGCCATAGCACTAGCAGGCGTTACTATACCATGTGATCAATTACTTGCCTTACAAATAAAAAAGATGATGGAGCTCTATGACATGCCTACACAAATAACTGAGGCATATTATAATTTTAATTTACAAGCTCTGCAAATCATTAAAACTGAAACTAATGATAAATGGAAAAATATTTTAGATAGTTTGTTTAATGAGAATTTTAATAATATTGATAGCTCTCTTTTGAGTAAATATAATATTGACAAATCTTTGATCAATCAATTAATTTTTTCATACAATAATCCTTGGATAAAAACATTTATAAATATTGATCCATCTGATTATTTAAAAAATTTAAAATGTAATACGCTAGCTCTTTTTGGAAGTAAAGATGTGCAGGTACCTGCTGTAGAAAATGAAGAAATGTTTAAGCAAATTGCAGTGTGTAAGAAAAAAAATTGTGTTGTAGAATCTATGACATTTGAAGGGCTAAATCATCTTTTTCAGCACGCAAATACAGGCTCAACTGAGGAATATGCGTTGATAGAAGAAACATTGAGTGAGGATGTAATAGAAACAATTATAAACTGGATACAAAAAAATAAAAATTAGGACAATGGGAGACAAGGTGACTGGGTGAGGGGGAGAAAAGGCGAATAAGAAAATAGTTATTAGGTAATAAGTTGGAGAGTTGATGAGTTGATTAGTTTAGCAAGATATTATTTGTAAATTAATTAACAAATGCCCTCAAAAAGCTAAATCA
>JASEGF010000296.1 GCA_030017935.1 Bacteroidales bacterium
AAAATATTTTTATGCATACAGCTAAGGAGCTAGAAAAAGAAACTAGCTACACATACTTCGGAGCGAGATATTATGATAGTGAGCTGAGTGGGTGGCTGAGTGTGGATCCGTTGAGCGATGAAAGGAGATGGGTGAGTCCTTATAGTTATTGCCAGAATAGTCCAGTTATGAGGGTGGATCAGACGGGGGCGCTGGATGGTGACTTTATTAGTGAATCTGGGAAATATTTAGGTAATGATGGCATTAATGATGGTAAAGTTTATGTTGTTAAAACTACGCAAACAAGTGCAAACACCCACAAAGATGAGAATCCCGCAACAACATTTGCAGGTATTTCAACATCGGAACGAGATGCAACAGAGTCATTTATAAGTGCTAATTCTGGCAATACAGAAGCTTTTAAGAATAATGACATTGCTTATAAAAATTGTGTAGAAATTGTTGGAGATGCAAATTTAAGACAGGGAATGGTTGATATTGTTAACCAAGATGATGGTAGAAGGAAAATCAGTAACCCATCAAATAACAGGGAATTTGGCGGGAATATCGAAAATGGTGCTATTATACCTGCTACCCCAAGTCCTATTGGCAACGTTAAAGTTAGTGGTGAATTAACAATAGTTTTTCTTGCAAATGGTCCCTCTTTTCATAGTCATCCAAGTGGTAGTTATTCTCCAATGGTAGATTTTAATACTATGGGGCAGTCTATTACTCGTAATTTTTGGTATCAATCGCCATCACCTTCTGATATAAGAAATGCAGGTAGTCGAACTAATTATGTTTTTGGAAGAGGTAATGGTATAGTATATATATATAATTCACAGGGAGTACAGGCCACTATACCTCAAAAATATTTTGTAAACCCTAAAAGATAGCCAATTATGAAAAATGTTTTGAAAGTTTTTATAATAATTGCAATTATAATATTAGTCTCAGTTAAAAGTAATGCTCAAACAGAAGTTGCAAAAATTGAAGAGGACCAAATAACAAAAATGATTCAAAATGCCCTTTTCATCGTTTTAACAATTGAAAAAGGATATATTAAACAGAATGCTACAAATAAAAGACAAGATGGTATTTATGTTTGGATTGATCATTATCCATCTGGATTTGAGCCGACACAAGAAATAATTGACTTGACATTGAAGTTGAAATATGTGTCAATATACGGACTAACTCAAAGACAGAAGAGAAAAGGTATTTATGGTATTGCTTTTTCAGGAGTCAGAATAGATGGCAATAAATTGATACTTAACTTTGCTGGGATGGGAGTTAAATTAAGAAATAATATTTTACATATTGGTCATGATAGTGATGGATACTCATTTGAATACGAGTATTCATGTGAAAAGCAAGAATGGGTTTTAACTAAGATGCCAATACAATATGAAGGGCATTAAAGAAGAAATAGAAATATCAATAAACAGGGCTTTTTTGCTTTTTACAGCATCGCCACATTTTTCTGAAAGGAATCTTTAAATTTCTTTTTGGTAGGCATGGTATCAATTATTTTGAAGATTGCTTTTTTAAATATAGAAACATGTGTTTGTTTATTTTCAAATATTGTCTTTTATGATAATTATGCTTTTTTTAATGTTGGAATAATATTATCATATGATAGAATTTATACAAATTTTTATTTTTTGAGAAAAAATAAAAATTGGGAGTTAATATATTCATCTATAG
>JASEGF010000297.1 GCA_030017935.1 Bacteroidales bacterium
TTTTATTACAAATCATTTCCCAATGCGGTATTGCTAGAGCTTACTAATTATTGTACAGTTATTCACATAATACAAAATGTTAAAAAAGACTTTATTAGCTAAACGCCTAATTCAAAAAAAATTATTGCATTATAAAAAAAAGGACTCTTTAAATAAGTCCTCTTTTCTAAAAAATTAGTCAAATATTATTTAGAATGTATCTTTCAGAGCTCGTTTGATTATGTCTAATGACTCAAGTATTTGTTCTTCGGTAATTATTAGTGGAGGAGCAAAACGAATAATATGCTGATGAGTAGGTTTAGCTAATAGCCCATATTCAGCCATTTTCAAACAAAGATCCCAAGCTTCTTTTCCATTTTTAGGTTCTACCACTATTGCATTGAGTAAGCCTTTACCTCTAACAATTTTTAAAACATCAAATTCTTTTTGTATCTTTTTCAATTCTGATCTTAATAGTTCACCTTGTTTAGCAGCACGATCAGCTAATTTTTCATCAATTAAGACATTTAATGCTTCAGTAGCTATAGTACAAGCTAAAGGATTTCCTCCAAAGGTAGAGCCATGTTGCCCTGGTTTTATAGTGAGCATAATTTCATCATTAGCTAATACAGCTGAGATAGGCATCATACCACCACTAAGAGCTTTACCCAAAATTAAAATATCAGGATGTATATTCTCATAATCACAAGCAAGCATCTTGCCAGTTCGAGCTAATCCAGTTTGTATCTCATCAGCTATAAATAACACATTATTTTTTTTGCATAAATCATAGCAAGTTTTCAAATAGCCATCATCGGGAACCATGACACCAGCTTCACCCTGTATAGGTTCTACTAAAAATGCTGCCACATTAGGTTCTTTTAAAGCCTCTTCTAATGCAGAAGGATTGTTATATGGTATAGTAATAAATCCTGGAGTGAAAGGTCCATAATTTGTATTGGCATCGGGATCAGTAGAAAAGCTTATAATACTAATTGTACGACCATGAAAATTATTTTCACAAGTAATTATTTTAGCTTCATATTGTGGGATTCCTTTTACCTCATAGGCCCATTTACGTGCTAATTTAAGGGCAGTTTCTACTGCTTCTGCACCTGAATTCATCATTAAAACTTTATCATATCCAAACAAATTGGTTATATACTGAGTAAATAAGCTTAAAGCTTTAGAATAGAAAGCACGAGATGTCAATGTTAATGTTTTAGCTTGCTCGGTCATTGCTTTTACTATTCTAGGATTGCAATGTCCCTGATTGACAGCACTATAGGCAGATAAAAAATCAAAATATTTCTTGCCTTCTACATCCCATACATACACACCTTCTCCTTTTTCTATTACTACTGGTAATGGATGATAATTGTGTGCACCATACTTTGAATCAATTTCGATCAACTGTTTTGAACTGTACTTTTCCATATCTCTTTTTTTGCAAATTTAATAAATTTAATTAAAATAGACGATTAAGGAATAAATATTATAATAGATGGATTTAAGAGGGTTACAATAATTTTTAAAAAAAATTATTGTAAAGGAAATTGATGTAAATTTTAAATGTTATAGATTAAATATGTTTTAGACATTAGATCGCTATACCGTTCCCACGCCCGCCTGTCCGACGCCGCCAAATTCAGCAACCTCCCCGTGTCTTCTATAATCTTCTCCGCCA
>JASEGF010000298.1 GCA_030017935.1 Bacteroidales bacterium
CTCTTGGGGTTTACAAACTCGCAAGCTTTAGCTTGCTCAAACAGTGTAAACCCTTATGCCCATCCTTGCTTGCTTGTTTTATTACAAATCATTTCCCAATGCGGTATTATTAGAGTTTACTAATTATTGTATAGGTATTTTTTATAATTTAAACGCCTATTTCAATAAATTTTTTTATTACAAAAAAATTTTTTTATAAATTTGCAGTTTCAAAAAAATATAAAAAATATGGGAAATATACTTCAAGTTTATGCTAGACAAATTTTAGATTCTAGAGGCAATCCAACAATAGAAGTAGAAGTAATAACTGACGCTGGCGAATATGGTAAAGCATGTGTGCCATCAGGAGCTTCTACTGGCAAAAAAGAAGCATTAGAATTAAGAGATGGTGAAAAAAAATATTATTTAGGCAAAAGTGTTTTAAAAGCTGTAAATAATGTAAATACTGAAATATCATCTGCGATTAAAGGTATTGATGTCTCTGAGCAAAGATTAATTGATAAAACTTTAATAGAACTCGATGGCACTCCAAATAAAAGCAGATTAGGTGCAAATGCTATTTTAGGTGTTTCCATGGCGTGTGCAGTAGCAGGCTCACAAAGTACAAATCAAGCACTATTCAGATATATAGGAGGTGTAAATGCACATATACTACCTATACCTATGATGAATACTATAAATGGAGGTGCTCACGCTGATAATAATTTAGATTTTCAAGAATTTATGATAATGCCTATCAATGCTACTACATTTAGCGAAGCATTAAGAATGGGTACAGAAATATTTCATACATTGAAATCTATTTTAAAAAATAATGGATACGTAACATCAGTGGGAGATGAAGGAGGGTTCGCTCCTAGCTTATCTACAAATGAAGATTCATTAAAACTTTTGGTAGAAGCTATCACGAAAGCTGGATATAAACCAGGTATCGATGTAGCTATAGCTCTCGATGTAGCCGCATCAGAACTCTATGATACTAAAGAAAAAATTTATAAACTTACAAAATCTTCTGGCAAAACTTTGACAACAGAAGAAATGATCGAATTATATAAAAAATGGGTAGACACATACCCCATCGTAAGTATAGAAGACGGATTAGCAGAAGATGACTGGGATGGATGGGAGATTTTAACAAAAGAATTAGGTTCCAAAATACAATTAGTAGGTGATGATATTTTTGTAACTAATATAGAAATTCTAAAAAAAGGAATAGAAAGAAAAATAGCTAATTCTATTTTAATAAAACTCAATCAAATAGGCACAGTTACAGAAACACTAGATACTATAAATTATGCTAAAACAAATGGCTATACGGCAATTGTCAGTCATAGAAGTGGTGAAACAGAAGATACTTTTATTGCTGATTTGGCAGTAGCTACAAACTCTGGATTAATGAAATCTGGCAGCCCTTCTAGAACTGATAGGATAGCTAAATATAATCAATTAATTAGAATAGAAGAATATCTCAATGGTGTAGGTAGCTTTATGGGAACAAATTTCAAATATTATCGATTTAAATAAACAATGTTAATTAGATAAAAAAGGAGCAAATAAATTTGCTCCTTTTTTATTGGAAATTTGAAAAAAAATAAAAAAATATCATTTAATTGAAATAGACGTTTAGATAATAACTAAATTTCTTATGAGTATAATTGATTT
>JASEGF010000299.1 GCA_030017935.1 Bacteroidales bacterium
AGATAATTATTTATTTTTTCTGGTTCTATAGAGTTTCTATTCAAATATTCAGAGACATTTTTGATAAAATCAAGCTTTTCTAGAACTTTATAGTATCTATCATCATCAATTAAGCCTAATTCATGTGCGATTGGCGAGAGTCTAATATCAGCATTATCTTGACGTAATATCAGTCTATGTTCTGCTCTACTTGTAAACATACGGTATGGTTCATCCAAGGTTTTGGATATTAAATCATCTATTAAAACTCCGATGTATGCTTGGCTACGAGATAGCACGAGACACTGTTGATTATTAATTTTGAGATGGGCATTTATCCCAGCAATTAACCCTTGAGCAGCAGCTTCTTCGTAACCTGTTGTCCCATTAACTTGTCCTGCGAAAAATAGATTTTCTATTTTTTTAGACTCTAGAGTGTTATTTAATTGATAGGGAGGAAAATAATCATACTCTATAGCATAGCCAGGTTGGATGATGTGAGAGTTTTCTAAACCATTTATTGAGTGTAATGCCTCGATTTGTATATCTAATGGTAGAGATGACGAAAATCCATTAAGGTAATATTCATAAGTATGCCAGCCATCAGGTTCTACAAATAATTGATGAGAATTTTTGCCACTAAATCGTACAATTTTATCCTCTATTGATGGACAATATCTAGGGCCTATACCTTTGATAATACCTGTAAACAGTGGAGATAGATGAAAACCTTTTTTCAAAATTTCATGTGTTTGCTCATTAGTATAAGTTATCCAGCAGTTTCTTTGTTTTTTTAATGGTACAGTATCATCTGAGAAAGAAAATTTAGAAGGATTGTCATCACCTGGTTGCTCTATCATTTTAGAAAAGTCAATAGTACGACCATCTAGCCTAACAGGAGTACCAGTTTTCAGCCTATCACTTTCGATATTAAGTCTCTTTAGAGATTCTGTCAATCCTTGAGCTGCTGGCTCTCCGAGTCTACCTCCTGATATTTGCACTTGTCCAATAAAAATTTTTCCATTTAGAAAAGTTCCAGCAGTTATTATAGCAGCTTTTGCCTTAAAGTCTACTCCCATTTTAGTTTTGATAGCAAAGTAATTATTGAATGGCTCTATGTCTATCACTTCATCTTTCCAAAGAAAAAGATTAGGTGTATTTTCTAAAATTTCTCTCCAATAATATGAATATAGCCATCTATCATTTTGTGATCTTGGGCTCCACATAGCTGGACCTTTAGACCTATTAAGCATACGAAATTGTATCATGCTTTTATCTGCTACAATACCTGTATAGCCTCCTAAAGCATCGATTTCTTTTACTATCTGTCCTTTTGCTATTCCGCCAATACTGGGATTACATGACAGTCTTGCTGGATTAGTTAAATCTAAAGTAATCAAAACAACTTTTGAGCCAAGTCTAGCAGCTGCTACTGCTGCTTCACATCCTGCATGCCCAGCACCTACTACTACGATATCAATATTTTCTAATAAATCCATCCAACCAAATAAATACTTTTCTTGTTTTGAGATTATTGCAAAAATCTCTAGTTGTAATAGTAAAAATTAATTTTTATATTCTATAACTACAGCACCTAATATCTTATCATTACCTAATACTGGTGAAGCAATTATGGTTTTACCATTTTGTTG
>JASEGF010000029.1:0-6326 GCA_030017935.1 Bacteroidales bacterium
CCATCTTTTTCAACAACAAATTGTACATAAACAGTACCTGATATTTTATTTTTAATAGCTTTCCTAGGATATTTTATATTTTCCTGTATAAATTTTAATAAAGCTTCATCTCCTCCTGGATATTGTGCCGGCTCTTCTGCTATTGAGAATATAGGTTCATTATCTTTATTGGTAGTATCAGTAGTGTCTATATTCTGAGCATAATCATTAATTGAAATTGTTAATAAAATTAATATTGCAAATAAAAACTTCTTCATATTTTTTTTGTAAAAATAATATAATTTTTAATTATTAAAAAGGCTCTATAACGGATAGTGTGGATTATAAAATTCAATTTGCAGCTAACTGTCTGCAGCTATGTTGCGTCCGGGTTTTAAATGCTGTGAATTTTCAGTTACTCACGAATGGTAATTTTAGTAATTCAGGTCAGAATAGTTCTGAACCCCCGCATTAAATATAGGTGCTATTACCAATTGGCCATTGTTTTCAAGTGAAAAGAAATCATTCTCTTGAGAGTTTCTCCAAAATTTCATTTAGTTCCTCATAAATATAGTTGTCTTTATGATATTTAGGGAATCTTACATAATGAAATTTAGTTGGGAAATCATAATACCTCATACCGACTAGATCTCTTGCTTTAGTCCCAACACAAACAACTAATTTGGGTTTAAATAATTTAATTTCTTCGCGTATAAGTTTCATGTTTGTTTCATCTTTTTCGAATCTAACGGAGTCTGAGATATAGCTTCTTTCTAAAATTTCACTATCTATATCAAGACGATTTTTAATGTTAAAAAAATTTGCTTTTGTCCACCATTTAGTTTTACCCAAAAATTTATTAATAATTGCATCATCTTCTGTTAGCCATAAATGAGATAATAAAGTGATGCTTATTTTGTCTTTATCTTGGCGGCTGCCCTCAAAATAGAACATAAAATCAATCTGCTCGTTGTAAATTGCTTTTTCTCCAATAAAAGGGAGGTCTATATTAATTGCCTCAGCTCTATCAATTTTATTAGGGTTGTTCTCATCAAATTGTTCAATATATTTATTATAAAAGATTCGTAAATAAGGAAAATCATCCAAGTATTCTATTATATTATTTTCTTTTTTAACTTGGTCAAAAACAGTTTTTGAAAAAAGATCAGACTCGTTATGAATTGCACCCAAACTAATTGCTAATTTTTCTATTTTTTCAAGTCTTTCTACGGTAATATTTTCCATGTTTTAATTATTCTATTATTAATCCCTTTATTGTTCAAATAAAAGTTTAATTGTTATCGTATTAAAATTATGTTTATGGTTTACAGTATGTCCTCACACTGTTGCCTAATATTATATTTATACAATAAATATAAAACATTCTTATAAACAAATTTTTTACAAATTTAATACCTTTTTTATAATAGAACGCAACTTGATATTAAATCCAGATAATATGGAATTCAAAAATGCAATAAAGAAAGTTTTTTAATAAAAAAAATCATTGTTGTCCGATAAAAATAAAGAAAACAGTACGATGCTGAATACTAACTTTGTAAAATAGTAGAGAAGATTTAGTTTAATTTGCAGCCGTTTCGTATTCGCTGACTAATAAATCTATCAGTTCTTTCACTGTAATAATTTTATCAGTTTTATAAACATTTGCACCGGCAAAAGCAAAACCATGATTAAATCTTCCGTTTTTGGCATTAATCAGGGCATTTGCAATACAGTAAGGAGTATTTTTATAATCACAAGTTATTATACAATGATAGGGACATTTAAAAGGTTTTTTAAGTCCGTTTTTAACATCTATTAAAAATTTATTTTCAATTGCACGGCCCGGCATACCCACGGGACTGTTAATAATTTTGATATCATTTTCTTTGGAATCAAGATAAATCTGTTTAAATTCATCTGAAGCATCACATTCAACCGTTGTAACGAAACGCGTTCCCATTTGAACACCTGAAGCACCCATACTTATAAAACGATAAATATCTTCGCCTGTGTAAATTCCTCCTGCAGCGATAACCGGTATTTTTCTTCCTAACTCTTCTTCAAAAGGCTTTATTGATGATAAAACATCAGGAATTAAATTCTCTAAAGCAAAATCCTCTAAGAAAAGCTGTTCTTTTTTAAAACCTAAGTGACCACCAGCCATTGGTCCTTCGACAACAATGGCATCTGGAATGTAGTTATAATTAGTTAACCATTTTCTAATAATTATTGAAGCCGCTTTTCCTGATGAGACAATGGGAACAAGCTTAGGCTTATAGTCAGAGTTGATTAAATATTTGGGAAGGTTTAATGGTAATCCGGCGCCAGAAAAGATAATATCAATTTTTTCTTTAATTGATGTTTTTACCAGTTCGGCATAGTTAGAAAGAGCGACCATAATATTTACGCCCAATATTCCGTATGTCTTACTTCTGGCCTTCTTTAATTCTTTCGATAAAGATCTGTTGTTTGCTTCAACATAATTATTATAAAAATCAGGTTCACTCTCACCAATGCCAGCCGTAGCGATAACACCTATTCCACCCTGATTTGCAACAGCAGAAGCTAAATTACTTAACGATACACCGACTCCCATGCCTCCCTGAATAATCGGTATCATTGCAACCAAATTTCCAATTACCAGATTCGGTAATTTATACATATTCTTGTTTCTTATTAATAAATTAGATTTTAATATCTTTTTCTATTAAAATCACTCCTTTCTGTTTTTGGTTTTGCAATATTCACTGTGATTTTTTTGCCATCTAATTCAGCACCATTTAATTCACGGATAGCATTTTCTGCTTCTTCGTCGTTTGGCATTTCAACAAAGCCAAAGCCTCTTGATTTTCCTGTATAATGATCCATAATTACTTTTGCTGAAGACACGATGCCGTATTCTTCAAAAATTTCTTTTAAGTCATCATTTCCTACTTTTGTAGTCAGGTTTGTAATGAAAATATTCTTCATAATAAAGTATATAAGATTTATAACTGCGAGTGTCAAAAATTGAAGGGGGATAGCGCTATTAACAGGAAAGTTATAAGACTAAACGACTTAAATTTTATTAAACTCAATAACTTTGCAAAGATACAACTAATATTTCTATAAACCAAATTATTTTAAGATTTCTAATAAAATAAAAAATTTTGTATCGCTAAAACTGTGATTATATCTGCTTCATTTTCTAATAAAATTAATTTTTTTCTGTTATTCTCGGAGCGGGGAAACTCTTTTTTGTTTCTTTTAAAAAGGCAAAATCATTAAAATATTTTGTTTTTCTATAATGAACTATAATGGTTGTGTGTATGTTTTTGTTGCCGATTTTGAAGCACTTCACTGTCATACCACGATGAAGTTTGAAGCGAGCCACAACCTTTCATTTTAGCACTACCTCGGCAATAAAATATACCGCATGTTACACACTGGCATTCTCTATTTTAGTTGTTTATTTATGGGTGTATTTATTTTATCAGCAATATCTCCAATAGATTGTTTTTTCTTCTTTATTTTCTTGTCTGCTTTTTGATAATCTTCATCATTTTTATTTGCAGCGGTCAAATGTTTGTCAAGTCTTCGTAAATGCATATCAATAATTGCAAACAATGTCAAATCATTCGTTTTGGTCTTTTCTACTAATAAACGGAATTCGCTAAAAGATGTAAAACTATCACTTGCAAGTATGGATGTTATAAGATAGAGTTTAAATTCAAAATAAAATTGTTCTTCGGTACTTCTTTCAGTATCAAAGTCCTTCATTAATTTTTCAAATTGTTGCTTTAATGGTTCAATTAATGTTATAGACCAATAACTAAATGAAAATAAACCGCCAATTATTTGAAGAAGTCCATATTTTGAAAAATTCTTCCAAACTTTATATGTGTCATCTTCTGTTTCTATTAGAAACTTGATTGCATTTTCAATATTGTCAACGCCTCTATTAACCCCAGCCATTCTATTTTCAATAGGGGTGTTATAGAGTGCTTGCATAAGTTTACCAAGACCTGCTGTATTTGTTATGTATTCTCCAAAACTTTTCGGAACACTTGACTTTAGTATTTCATCTAATAATACAGGAGCATCTTTTGACATTCCAGCATAGAATATTGCGACATTTTGCCACCAAAAATTATTAAAATTATTAATAAATAAATCTCTTTCAGGCTGTCTATGATGGAAGATTTCGTATGCGGTAAAATATTCTTGAAAAGATAAATGTTTAAATTGTATCTCTTCTTTCTCATTTATAAAGAGCAAACCTGTATTTGAAATTAAATCCTCAAGAATTAACTCTATATCAAAGCTTTGTCCTCTCTCCTTTGAGTATTCAGCTAAATTAATTTTCAAATCTGCTTTGAGAATACTTTGCTTTTTATCTGAATGAAGAATTTTTGCAATATGACAAAGCAATCTATGTTTAATTCCAATTTCAATAATTTCAACTGTGCTGTCAGGTGTGTATCTACCCAAAAGCAAATCAACAAATTGTCTATATAAATCAGTTATTGTTGCAGGGATTTCAATCTCTTTTTCATCAAATAAAATTGTAATAAGAGCAATAGTCATAGGTGTTTTAGGTAACTTTTCAAGAATACCAGAATCCTTTATTGACTTTAATAGATTTTTGGATTTGACAATATTGTCTGCAAAATAATTACTTAAAAATAATTCAATTTGTTTTTTATTCAATGGATTTATTTCTAAATACTTAAATCCTAATTCCGCACAGTTATAAAATAAATAATCAGATGGTCTTGATGAACAAACAATTTTAATTTCAGGATACTTTGAATAAAATTCATTTATAGTTTTAAGGGCTAATTCTTTTTGTTCCTTTTGTGGCAATTCATCAAGTGCATCAATAAAAATAACACAATTCCTGCTCTTTAAAATCTCATTTGCATCTATTAATAATTCCGCGTTCCAATCCTTTTTAAAATACTCTACAACTGATTTTTCAAGGTCAAAAGAAGTATTTCTTAAATCTTGAAAAGTCAATATTACAGGATAAAATTCAGAATTATTTCTCATAGAATTTTGTTCAATTATCTCTTTAGAAAGTGTTTTAAATAGTGTTGATTTGCCAGCACCAGGTTCTCCAATTATTATGGAATTGTTTGGAATATTGATAATTGAGTTTATTGGTTTTTCTTTCCAAACAAAAGTCCCATCATCTTTCTCCACTCTTTCAAGGACAGTCGGTTCAATAGCACATTCAATAATCTTTTTAATTTTGTTATCATTTATCCCTAAAGTTTTTGATAAACTATCAACTCTAATTTCTTCATTAAATCGTTCAACATATTTCTTATATGATTTACTGCCTTTAAGCCAAAACTGTGGATAATGCTGTTCAATAAGTTCAATGAGTTTTTCATCATCCCAAAAAGAAATATTTGCTTTGTCAAAATTATTATTCGTTTCAATTTTGCTTTTTGCTTCAGACGAAAAGTGTCTGTTTGTAACTATTTTGACTTTGTTTATTCTTATTCGTAGCCCTTTAACAACATCTTTATATTCGTGTTCAAAGCAGTCTTTTGTCTGTGCAATAATGTCTTGAATAACCATAGATGTACCTGCAACAACTCCTTTTTTAACTACAAATGCAATCCAATCCTTTTTCAATTCAACTTTATCCTCATAAGAACAAATTAAATCCTTCCCGTTTTCACTTTTATTACCTCTTTCGTGTGTAATATGTACATCTTTAAAACCAAGTTCAGGAAGTATTTCATTTAACAGAATATGTATTTCTTCTTCCTTTTCAATACTTCTCAAAACTCTTAATTTTTCATCTTTTGTAATCATAGTTCTGTCTTTTTTATGCTAGTGTGTAACTCGTTTATAGGCGCTACTCTGTTGCGCCTTATTTCCATATTTGGATTTATAGACATCATAAAGTTGTATTATATTTCTATATACAAAAATAGAAATTATTTTATAAATCATAAAATAGCGATTTATTTACGTAGCAAATATACAACTTTTTTTTATTCTGCCAAATTTATTTTTAAAAAAAATTTTTCAACATTTATTCTGTTCTTATAGGAGCGGGGGAACTCTTTTTAGTTTCTTTTAAAAAGGCAAAATCATTAAAATATTTTGTTTTTTTATAATGCATCATAATGGTTGTGTGTATGTTTTTGTTACCGATTTCGAAGCTGTGTCCTCTTAAATTACAACTACCTTTGACAATAGCTGTACTGCTCAATAACTCACTGATCCCATCATGTTTTATGACAGTGTGTTATCAGTTGTAACTTTATTCATAATAATTTTTCACTTCAAATTTGTTTTGCTTTAATAATTCCAATAAAAAGTATTTATGGTCGTTACCAACTAAA
>JASEGF010000029.1:6336-14444 GCA_030017935.1 Bacteroidales bacterium
CAACTATTTTTTCATTTGGATATTTCTCTGAATAAGCGTTTATTTTATCAAACATTGCTTTGTTACGTCTATTCCAAAAATCTTTCCTCAACTCTGAAAATTTCAACCATTTCTCTAGTTCTTTGGTTTGTTTTACAATAGATATTATTAAATTGAAGTTAATTTCATTTTTCAGGGCAAGAAATTTAGTTGCAACGTCTGAATTTGCTTCTGACAAAGAACGAAATTTCAAATCAGAATAGCTGCTTAAAGCATAAAAGAGAATTTCAAAGTCAGTTTTACTGTTTTCAGAAAGTTTATTCTCCTTATATAGTTTTAGCATTTCATCAAACATTTGATTTTCTTTTTCAAAATAATTTTCTTTTCTATAAAACTCATTTCTTCCTTCTATTTCAAAAGGTAGAAGTTTAACTGCATGCAATTGTTGGTATTTATAACTTGCAATATTCTCATTTGTAGAAAGTAAATCTGGATATTTTTCCAGATTAAATTGATAATCCTCCGTGAAATACTTTTCTTCTAATTCAACTAAAATTATGTCAGGTTTTATTTTATCAAGTGCATAAGTTAAAGAGTCAACATTTATATAATTTTTTTCTTCATGCGCAGTTCCAATCAACCAAATTTGTTTCTGGCCGTAACAAATTGAGACCGTTATAAGCAATAAAATTGTTAAGTTTTTTTTCATGCTCGTTTTTTGTGTGATTGCCGATAACTAGTTTATACACGCTACTCCATAGCGCCTTATTTCCAAATGTGGATGTATAGACATCATAAAGTTGCGTTCTATTTTTATATACAAAAGTAGAAATTATTTTACAAATCATCAAATAGCGATTTATTTATATGGGGATTATATCATTTTTTGGATAAAATCTCTGGTTAAACATAAAATGAACTGGACAAATATACAACTTTTTTTCATTCTGCCAAATTTTTTTAAAAAATTTTCAACATTTATTCTGTTCTTATCAGAACGGGGAAACTCTTTTTTTGTTTCTTTTAAAACGGCAAACTCATTAAAATATTTTTTAGTTTTACAATGCACCATAATGGTTGCGTGTATGTTTTTGTTACCGATTGCGTATAATTGCTGAGGCTATGAAGCGTTGCGAACTACGGAATACAAACTTATCAACCCGATGAAAGATAAAGCGAGGCATATACGTTTAAGTATGCACCTCACTCGCAATGCTTTATGAGTCTTTGCTATGGACTTTTTTCTTTTCATAATATCTTAATCCAAAAAAAGAAATCAAGAAAGCTACTAAAAAGCTGACTATTGATTTTATTATATAATAGTCAGTACTCAAATTCTTTTCTGATGCATTTAACACGGAGAAAGTGCTAACCAAAGAGATTAACAATGAAGTGAAAAAGATGTTATTTTTCATATCTTTATTTTTTATAAGTTTTACAAAATTATATGATTTTTTAACATTAAGATAATTGATAATATAATTTTTGAAAGAATAAAAATAGCCTCTTAAAAAAATTTTCAAGATTTATACTAAAAAGTTACTAAAATTTACAAGATTTTGAGCAAAAAATATCAATAAGTTATTAACAAACAAATAATTATCGTGTTTTTAAGAGACGACTAATTATTTCAAATAAAAAAGGTTCACAAATGTGAACCTTTTTATTTATTATCAAATTAAAACATATTACATAAGTTTAAACTCAATAGGTAAAGTGAAATACACACGCACAGGTTGTCCTCTTTGTTTACCTGGTTTCCATTTAGGCATAGATTTTACTACTCTAACGGCTTCTTCATCACAGCCACCACCTATCCCTCTAACAACTTTAACATCACTAATGCCACCATCTTTTTCAACAACAAATTGTACATAAACAGTACCAGTAATACCACTTGTACGTGCTACTTCTGGATATTTTATAGTATTCACAACATATTCTCTAAGAGCCCTATCTCCGCCAGGGAATTCTGGATATTCTTCGACAAAAGTAAAAATTTCCTCTGCTACAGGCTCTGTTTCTTCTTCAGTCATTACAGGCACATATGCTTGGGCAGCCTGATCATCTCTCGCTTCTACATCAACATTAATCTCATCTTCTACTACTACATCATCATCGACTATTTCTAATATAGTTGTTACTTCTGGTGCTTTAGGAGGTTCTGGGGGTTGCTCTTGTTGTGTGATTTGTACCATTTCTTCATCTATCTGAACTGGACCACTACCAGCTAAAGTAAATTCACTTTTCTCATAAGTTCTCCATTCGAAAGCTACCAATACTACAGCTAAAGCAAAAACTAATCCTATCTGTAAGAATAATGTCCTTTGACGATTTAAATCTTTTTTTGGATTTTTTTTAGTTTCCATAATAAATCCTTTTTTTTATATATACGTAATTTTTATTAAATTGTTACTAATGACTAATAATTACATTATAGCAGCTTTATAATCATCTGCAGATAATAAATTATCTAGCTCAGCAGGATTAGTCATTTTTACCTTTACTATCCAACCCTCTCCATATGGGTCTTTATTTATTAATTCTGGATTAGTTGCTAAAGCTTCATTAAATTCTATAACTTCTCCACTTATAGGTAGATACGCATCACTTACTGTTTTCACTGCTTCAATAGTAGCAAATACATCTCCGCTAGAAAGATTTTCTCCTAAAGTAGGAACGTCTACGTATACTATATCACCAAGCTCTGATTGTGCAAAATCACTAATTCCAATATATGCATATTCGCCATCTACTCTAACCCATTCGTGAGTTTTTGCGTACTTTAAATTTTCTTTAATATTCATAATTATTTATTTTAAAAATTATGTACAAAATTATATTAAAGTTTTAAAACTAACAAATTTTTATTAATTATTATAAAATTTTTATATATTTGCAAAAAAGTTAAAGTCATGAGAAAGTTTTATTTATTCGGTTTAGTTATGTTTGCTGCAATTATTGTTTTAGGACAAAATAAAGTTGCAAAGCAATTAAGTGATGATATATTCACTTTGAATATGAATAATTATCCAAATGTTAATAGATCATTATCACCATGTGATGATGAGGTAGTTGATACTTTGCTATATCCTTTATTAAAAGAAAATTTACTGGGAAATGGTATAATGAATGCTGGAGAATTAGAGTATTTAGAAAAACAATCTCAGGCATATATAAACAATGGTACGATTACAATTAGTGGGGTAACTTTTTATGGGAATGTTTTAAATCCTACTGGTTTGTTTGATATAATTACAGTAAATGTTTATATTTATAATGTAGACAATAATAATAAACCTACAACTGCTATAACTAGTACTCCATCTATTGCAATAGTTTCTGGTGGAACACTCAAAAGAATCAATGCACTTTTTATAATGCCAGTATCAGTTTCAGGGAATTTTGCTGTAGTCATAGAAAATAATACTTCTGGTAAAATACTAAATATCGGTTATAATAATGCTACTGCTACTACATACGGAGAAGGATTATCATATATTTATTATAATGGATCTAATGGATTAGATTGGTATACTAATGAGGCAGCCTATGGGCAAGATGTTGATGCACTTATTTCTCCTGTGATTACATATTCTGCAAATTCCGATTTTATAACCAATCCTAATCCACCAATTGTAGAAATTTACGAAGATATTGAATTTACTGCTAATTCAACTCCAACATCTATTTTAAATTCTCATACTTTAAATTATGAAGCATTTAGAGATTATTTTAATTTAACAACTAATGATTCTACTTATTATTGGGATATGGATGATGGTAGTAATTTAATTTGGCAAGCCAATCATACGTATAATTATTCTGATTCAGGCACATATAATGTGAAATTATATACAATGTATGGTTTATGGAATAGATGTACACAAGTAGGCAATAAAGATGTAATAGTTAACTATCCATCTGTAGCAGTAGAAGCAGCTCCAGATACAATATGTCCAGGACTTAGCAGTATACTCACTGCTTCTGGTGTAGATAGCTACGAATGGAGTACAGGTGCTACTAGTTCGAGTATTACAGTTACTCCATCTACTACCACTACATATAGCGTTACTGGAACAAAAAATGGATTGACAAGCTCTGCAGAAATAACGGTTGTTATTGATAATCATTTATCTATAAATGTTACAGCAAATCCACAAAATATGTGTATAGGCGATAGCTCTGTTATAACGGCAGAATGGGCTGATAGCTACCAATGGAGCACAGGAGCTACTAGTTCGAGTATTATTGTTTATCCTACTTCGAATACTACATATTATGTTACAGGAACCAAAAATGGATGCTCTGGTACTAGGTCTATTAGTATTACTGTATTATCTACTCCAGATGTTAGTATTTTTACATTGAACGATAGCATTTGTGAAGGTAGCAGTGCTAATTTGATAGCTTCTGGCGCTGATAGTTACTTATGGAGTAGTGGACAAACAGGTATAATACCTGGTATGATAAGTGTATCACCTACTAGTACAACCACATATACAGTAACAGGTTATAATAACAGCGGATGTAGTGACACTGCTAGCATAACCATTGTTGTCTCTCCAGCTCCCACTGTAAGCATTAGTGCTAGTGCTACTATTATTTGTAGTGGTGAGGTAGTAACATTGACGGCCTCTGGAGCAGATACATATTTGTGGAGTGGTGGTTTGCTACCTAGTAGTCAAGTTACAGTATCACCTACTAGTACGACTACATATACTGTAACAGGCACTTCAAACGCTTGTAGTAGTACAGATGCAATTACAATTACAGTTAA
Organism: Bacteroidales bacterium; assembly: GCA_030017935.1. Lineage (GTDB taxonomy): Bacteria > Bacteroidota > Bacteroidia > Bacteroidales > DTU049 > DTU049. Next base: position 11,096 of record JASEGF010000029.1, read on the forward strand.
ACCATCTCCAAATTTGAGTGTTGTAGCCAATCCATATACAATTTGCGAAAGTGGAAGTAGCGTATTGACTGCTAGTGGAGCACAAACATATCAATGGAGCACTGGAGTGTCTAATAGTGGCCAGATAACTGTTTCACCTACTGGCATGGGAGCTCATACATATACTGTTACAGGAACTACTAATGATTGTTCTGCGACTGCAACAGTTACTGTAGCTGTTTATCCAATACCAGATGAACCTACTATTACACAAATTAGTACCAATCCGATTGTTCTGAAATCTAGCTATCTAACTGGTAATCAATGGTACAATCTCAATGGACCTATTACAAATGCAACCAATCAATTATATACTGTATCACAGAATGGTTCCTATTTCGTAATAGTAACTATAAATGGTTGTCCATCGGCTCCATCTGATACCATCACTATTGATAATGTGAGTATACAATTTTATAATAATGATGATTTGGTTATTTATCCTAATCCAGCAGATGAGATTATTTTCATTAAATCTGACAAAAATATTTCTGAAATTGTAATAACTGACGCTATAGGTAGAATTGTAGCTACATATTATAATGTTCACCAAATCAATATTAGCAATTTACCCGAAGGTTATTATAATATTAATATAAAATTAGAAAATAAAAATGTCATTAAGCCTTTGATAATACAGCGTTTTTGATTGAATGTTCTTTTACTTCTAAGTAATAGAAAATATAATACTTGCTATAATTGTTTATCTAAAGATAAATTTTTATTTCAAAACTATTTATTACTTTTATTTCAAAAATTTTATTATGATGTTTAATTCGAAAAAATTTATCCTTATTTTGATAATATTAATGATGGTAAATTATCAAAATTGTTTTGCTCAACAGACTAATAGCTGGCTGACAAATGGTAATATTGCAAGCTCATCAGATTTTATTGGTACTACAAACACACAAGCTTTCATTTTAAAATCAAATAATAATGAATGGATGAGAATAACTCCAGATGGTAACGTGGGCATTAGCACAACATCTCCAAAGTATAAACTAGATGTACATGGTAGCATTAGAGCAACCAAAGAAATAATTGTTGAAAAAGCAGATTCACTGGATAAATGGCCAGATTTCGTATTTAATCCTGATTATAATTTGCAATTATTTAGTGCCAGATTAGAATTAATAAAATCACAAAAACATTTACCCTACATACCTTCTAAAGATGAAATTAACTCAAACGGACTGCAAATTTCAGAAACTATTAGTGGTTTAGTGAGAAACATAGAAGAGCTCTACCTTTACATAGAGCAGATGGAGAAAAGAATACAGCTACTAGAAGAAGAAAATAAACATTTAAAAGAAATGATAGAAAACCAATAATTTATTAATGAAAAAAATATATTTATTGACTTTTTTATTAATAACAGTATCAGATATATTCGCCCAAGATTATCAATCGTTGAGAGCAAAAGAAGAGTATGATTTATTTAGTACTATAATGGTTAATAACTATTCTCCGCAAAATAAATATTACACAAAAGATTTCAATACTAATCACACAAAAAATGATATAAACACGATAACTACTTTTGGAGAAGGTATTGCGATGATTTTAGAAAGTTATATTACAATGTATGAAACCACAAAAGATAAAGCTTATTTGTATAAATTTCTATTCCAATCATTATGTATCCTCGAGGAGCGTCCAGACAATAGTATAGATAGTACAAAAGCCTCTAGATGGGCTTTTGATCCAATGATGTATCTGGATGGCAAAATATTAGCGGCATTATCTAGATTTGTATATTTTATTGAATTCGAAGAACCCACTCTTATAAATGAGCCCATTTATCAATTTGATGAGTTAAAAGCTGAAAAATATTTTCCACAATCCAATTATTGTAATAAATTTAACATAGTTTTTAATACTTTTGGGCAATATACTAAATGGTTAACAGATAAACTGATAGAAACGCTCAATTGGTACATAAATAACGGTTACTGGAACGATAATTGCGCATTTACCAAATTTCCAAATATAAATAATGCTGCAGAGATCAATATGCAAGCTGGTTTTAGCAGAGCACTACTTTATCTGGGATTATGTACTAATGATAGCTCATATATAGCAAAGGCCAATATTATTGATAATTTACTAAAATCTAATATGCAATTTTTTGATTATTGTAAATTAAAAAACTATAAGGCCCCTCTTTTTATATTAACTAATGACAACTCATACTGGTGGCATCATATGGGGTGGTATACACCATATCATTATTGTATAATACGTAGTAAAAGCATAGATGGGTATACTAAATACATCGAGGATATTAGTCATGCAGTGCCAGTTATAGAATTTTTAATGGATTATTATAAATATTTACCAAACACATCTTTAGACTACGATGATATGGTAAGACTGAGGAATATGTTTACTAAGCATATTTATGATGGTAAAGGAGGATTTTATAGATCTGTAATGGGCACTGATAATCCAGTTTATCCACAATATAAATTAGATTATGCAGCATTAAATTATATTCCTTTGTATATTTATGATGGAGGTGATACCACTGCTACAGAACCTAATGTTTATGACATAATTCTTAATTTTTATCAAAAATATATATCAAAAAATTCTCAAATACCTAAAATGCCATATTTCAATGGTGGTTTTTCTATCAAAGGACAAGCCGAAATAGTGAAAGCTCATTGGGAAAAAGAAGCATTTAATCTTACATTGTATAATAGACACATAGTGTATGATCAGGATTTTTTTGCAAAAGACACACTAACTATTGCTCCACAACAATATGATTATTTAAATAGTGAAAATGACAAATCATTTGCTGATCCAATAATTACCGATAATACATTCATCGTAGAGTCTGGCGTTACAGTAAATATGCATGCTAAAGAAAAAATAATTCTAAAATCTGGCACTTATATTAAAGAAGGTAGCCACTTTAGAGCATATATAGAATAAATAAATATTTTGGAACATAGGTGATTAGAGATTAGTGATAAGTGATGAGTGATTAATGATGAGTGATTAGCGATAAGTGATAGGAGATAGGAGATAGATGATTAATGATTAATGATTAGTGATTAGTGATAGGTGATGAGTGATAAGTTAGGATTAGAGATGAGTGATAAGTGATGAGTGATTAGTGATGGATGATAGGTGATAGGTGATAAGTGAAGATTAGAGACGGAGAGACTTGGTGACGGGCTGAGGGGGAGAATAGGGGATAAGTTTAGAGGATTTTTCACAAAGATTTCTTTTGTTTGATTTAATTAGTCGTCCCTTAAAAAGTCAATTTTAATATTTTATTTTAAAAAATAGAGAAGAA
>JASEGF010000002.1:0-18631 GCA_030017935.1 Bacteroidales bacterium
AATACTTTGTAGCCACTCCTCTGAATCTCATCATCCAAACCAAAAAATTAGTTATTTTTTTCTCTACTATGTTTACGCTATAAACTGCTAATCCTTTTGTTTTACGTCGAACTAATATCTTTTCGGTTGGTGATTTAACTAATACCTTTTTGCTTGGTGATTCTTTCACTGCTTGCTGGAACTTTTCGTTAGGCTTAAAACATATCAAATTTTTCTCTGATACTCTTCGCTGCAACTCTTCTTTTATCTGACTATTTTGAACTTTATTTTCTCCAATGTGTTTGAAAAGCAAATTACCTTCTCTATCTGTCATTACCAATACAGCAACATTGGGATGGACAGTATTCATAGCTTGCTCTTTTTCTTCTAAAGTTTTATATTTACGTCCTTTTTCTGAATATTGCATTAATAACTCGTCAATTTCTGTTATTCCAGAAAAATTAATTCCACTCTCTAATCCTTGAATAGCAGATAGAATCTTATGTCTCCATTTGAAACTTGTTGGTAAACTAATGCCAACTTCTCTAGCACAGGCTCTTAAGCTTTTACCTTCTAACATGCATTTTATATAATCCATTAAAAGGTAGTATTTATGAGAATAATAGACAAGTGATTTTGCAGTTTCTCTAAATCTATAACCACATTTTTTGCATTTATAGACTTGTCTGCTATCACTCACACCAGCTTTAGTTACATATTCACAATCACATCTAGGACAAATAGGTGCAGTTGATAAAATCTTTATTCTCTGATAGTCTAGAGCTGTCAATCTATTCTCATTGAGAAATTCATAGAGATTATCTAAGAATTCACGTTTGCCCTCCTTGGTCAGAGCCAGCATTTTTTCTATGTTTTCAGCTGTATATTCCATAAATTTTATTTTTTACAAAATTAATAAAAATATTTGACATGAAAAGTTTAACATAAATATTAATCAAAGAATAGCAATATTTTTCAATATTGCTATTCTTTGATTTCTTCTTCAAATCTCTTCTTCTACAAACTTAATATTAAATTCTTCCAATTTTTTTAATATTTGCTCATAAATATCAGGTTCTATTGGCAGCAATACTCCTGTCTTTTGTAATTTACCTTGCATAAATAAATCTACTGCTATTGCTAATGGCATTCCTACTGTTATTGCCATAGCTGTATTAATTTGATCTTTTCCTGTATATGTCAATGTAGATTTGATTTTATGATATTCTCCATTGATTTTATAGCCAATAATATGTTGCATAACGATTAAATCCTTGTCATTAATTTCAAATTTCCATTTTTCCTCAAGTAAATGTTGTAAAGCTTGAGCGGGAGTACCTTTTTGCAAACCTACTGGTTTTTCTGTAAATATCTCTAACCATTCAAATTTATTAAATTCTTGGCTATTGCGATTTATGCCAAGATAATCGCAAAAATTGTCTTCGATAGATTTATCCGGAATATTTGGTAAGTATGAAGATATAAGTTCTTTCCATGTCATTTTATCAATATTTTCTATTTCATAGCTATCATCAGTGAGCCCGAGTTGTACAAAGGCATTCCATGATTTACAATAGCCCGGTCGTCTAATTGTACCTCTTAGCATAGTTTTAACATTTTCTAAACCATAGATATATCTGTATTTCAGAGAATCTCTATTAGGATAAACTTCGAAATCACCTAATCCAGCAACCTTGATGTTTGTTGTCCATTGAAAAATACGATGATATGGTATATATTTATATTTCCCATTATCTAAATATTTTGCTGGTTCCATACCTGCGAGAACAACATTTCTAGGATTCCATGTAAATTTATAATTCCATGGATTATTGTCATACTCAGGTGCTACTAAGCCTCCCGTAGAGCTCTCAAATTCTAATATTTCACCACCATTTTGTTTAATATTATGTATTAATTTCATAGCAGACATATGATCGAGGCCTGGATCTAATCCACATTCGTTTAAAAATAATAAATTTTTTTCTTTTACTTCTTTTTCAATAGCTTTCATCTCAGGTGAAATGTAGGAAGTTGTAAATAAATGTTTGCCCAGAGCCAAGCAATCTTTTGCTATTAAAAAATGATAACGTGCAGGCACCATAGAGATTATCACATCAAAATTTTTTATGCATTCGTATCTAGCTTTGTCATCTGTGACATCTAGTTGTATTTTGGGTAAATCAATATGTTCTACAGTCTTTAAGTTTTGTTTAGCGATAGTTATAGTCCAATCATTTTGTTTAGCTTGCTTTGATAGATAATTTATTAATACTTTAGCAGATAAACCTGCACCAATGATTAAAATAGATTTCATATTTATAATTTTTTTTGATTAGTCTGTAATAAAATTTTCCATAAATTTATAATCTGGTGTAAACTGACCCTTATGTAATATTATAGATTTCTTTAGTGGATTAGGGAGTTGTAATTTTTCAAATTTTTTATCCCAATTAGCTTTTAGCATTGCCTCTACAAAAGGTAGTATACATTTAGAAAAATATTGACTGGCATCTAATGGAAGTTCGGCTGGTAATATATCTACTGCCATCACAGGGATACCATCCGAATATAGGTCTATAGTATATTCTTTTGAGTTAGGATTATAAACTAATACAGGAGTATAAATTTCTGTAGCAATTTTAGTTATTTCCACTCCGCCATTAATATCACAAGAAATATCACCTATACCCAAAAGTCTGAAATTAGGTTTTTGCCAATTATCTATAATAAATTGTTCCTCTACTACACGTGGATATCTTTTATCCCAATATGAAGCATGAATTAAAAGATTTAAATAAGGTAAATATTGTTGAAAAATACTCTCATAATTTTCTGGATGAGAATAATAATCGTTTAGATTAAATGGTGTTCCATCTTTTCTCTGAACCATATCTTTTTCATAAAAAACAACTTTGTAAATATTATGTTTAGAATTAGGTAATTGAGAAAAATGGAGTAACTCTTCTGGTAAAATTTCTTTAGTAGGCAAAAAATTTAGCATTTCTTGCACGCCAATGCTTACATTCCCATATCCTGTTATGCCAATAATAAAAGGTGATAAAGAATCTGGTAATCCTTTAGTTAATATATCTGTACCTATTTGCGAAAGTGCTTCCTTAGCTTTTTCTACAGATGAATATTCATATGCACGTTTAATTTTTTCAAATGGATTATTGATACCACTTTTACTTAGTCTTTTACCTATCATCCATAGAGTATCTATTAGTCCTGCATTACCAGCAAATTTCCCAAAAAATATTAATCTTTTACCGAAATCATCTACTATTCTTTCATGATCTAATAATGTTGCTTTCAGTTTTATTAATTTCCGTAACATTGGCATATTATGTTTTTGCCCTTTAATTGTATGAGAAAAAAATAAATATATCTTATTTTGATAAATCTCCTCTTCTGGTATCTCTTTAATACCAATTATAATATCTGCTTTTTCTAAAGAATTTACAATCTTGGCACCAACTTTTTCATATTCTTCGTCTGAATAAATTCTTTTATTGGAACTTTGTACTAATACTGTATAGCCCTTTTTTATAAGTTGTTCCACATGTTCTGGGATTAATACTACACGTTTCTCACTTGGATATTTATTCTCATCTCTTATACCTAATATCATATCTTATTCTTATTATTTAATTGCAAATGTATAAAAAATATTATTTATCACAATATATTTTTAAAGCTAATTGGTGAAAAAACTTACCTTTTACCCCTCTCCTATTCTCCCAGTCACCTCGTCTCCCCTTCACCCCCTCACCTTGTCTCGTCATTAAAAATTTATAGCCAGCGTACTAAGTAGAAATCTTGTTTATGAGCTAATAAAGGATGCTGTGGTCTCAATCTAATAGAGAAATTATAAACACCACTTTGCTCCATAGGTATAGTACATTCATAAATAGCTTTAGAACCTTGGCAGCTAACAAAATCAAAAGCTTTAGTAAATGTTACATCTACTATACGGCCTTCTTCTTTTTTACCAAAAATTAATTCTATTATTACATCATCTGGTTTTAATTCTTTGAGATCTATTATTAGTTTCACATAAAATTTATCACCAAGAGGCAGATGATGTTTAGAGTTATCAAACATTTCGATATTTTCTAGTTTTATTTCATCCCAATTACGATAAATCTTTCTTTTCCAAGATATAAATCTGAAAAGATTCTGATAATCATTGTCAGAAAGATTTTTATAATAATCAAATAAATTATTATAGAATTTATTATCATACTCTAGGAGCATACGTTTAGTGATGAAATGAGGCGCAATGTGGAAATAAGCATTTTTAATCATTTCTATCCATTTTTGAGGCACACCTTCACTATCTCTTTCATAAAAAGTTGGTACTATTTCATCTTCTAAAATACTATATATCATTTCTGCATCCAATTGATCTTGAAGATTAGGATCATCATAAGTATTTTCTTGTCTGAGAGCCCAACCTCCACCGGGTACGTAGCCTTCTGCCCACCAACCATCAAGCACACTAAAGTTCAAAGTGCCATTCATAACTGCTTTCATTCCAGAGGTACCACTAGCTTCCAAAGGTCTAGTAGGAGTATTGAGCCATACATCTACACCTTTTAAAAGTAATTTAGCAAATTCTGTATCATAATTTTCAACAAAAATTACCTTACCAATAAATTCTGGTAGTCTAGAAACCTCAATAATTCTTTTTATTAGATCTTCGCCAGCTTTATCTGATGGATGAGCTTTACCACTAAAAATAAAACGTACAGGATATTGAGGATTATTTACGATACTTGCTAAACGCTTCAAATCGATAAATAGCAAATGAGCACGTTTATAAGTAGCAAATCTACGAGCGAAACCTATAGTTAAAATTTCTGGTGTTGTATTTAGTTCTTCTAAAGTATGAATTATTTGACCAGGTAATTCTTGTCTCTGAGGCATTTGCTTCGCTATACGTTCAACAAGTTTATCATAAAGTTCATGTTTCTGATCTGTTTTGAGTTTCCAAATAGTTAAAGGTCTTAGTTTATCAATAAATTTCCAATAGTCGTGATTTTCGTGCATATGCTCGAAAAATTCATTACCAGCAACACTCAGAAATGCTTTTTGCCATTCTCCACACATCCATGTTTTTGGATGCACAGCATTAGTTACATAATCAATAAAAAGTTCACTATTAAAAAATCCTCTATAAAGATCTTTGAACATGTCACGAGTAACATTTTGATGAATTTTACTAACAGCATTTACATATACAGATGTTTTAATAGCTAGATGTGTTACAGAAAACTCTTCATCAGTACGTTTTATTCTACCGAGATCCATAAATTCATCCCAACTAATATCTAGTGTTTCTGGTATATGAGCAAAATATGCACGCATTAGATTTTCAGAAAATTTATCATGACCTGCAGGTACAGGTGTATGTGTTGTAAAAATTGATGATTTACGAACTAATTCTAAAGCATGCTGAAAAGGTAAATGTTGCTCTTTAATATAATATCTCAATCTCGCAATATTAGCAAATGCTGCATGACCTTCATTCAAATGAAAAATATTAGGATTTATGCCCATAGCACGCATAGCATATATAGAGCCAAACCCTAATAAATATTCTTGTTTTAGCCTCATTTCCCAATTTGCATCATATAGTCTAGCTGTTATTTCTTTATCATCCTCTTCATTTTCTTCTATGTCAGTATCTAATAAATATAAATGTATTCTACCTACATTTACTTGCCATAATTTAGCAAAAACATTTCTGCCAGGGAATGGTAATTGTATTTTCATCCATTCATCATTACTATCTCTCACTGCTATTATGGGTAAATTAGTGAATTTTTGCGGAATATATTGGGCTATTTGCTCACCTAAACGAGATAACATTTGTTTAAAATAACCATATCTAAAAAGTAATCCAAAGGCAACAATGGGGAAATTGCTATCACTAGCTTCTTTTAGATAATCACCAGCTAACATTCCCAACCCACCACTATAAATTTTCAGAGAAGAATGTATACCATATTCCATACATAAATATGCAACTAATTTGTCATTTTCCTTGTATGGAGATAAACTCATGTAGTCTTTGAATCTTTTATAGATTGCATTTAATCTCTCAATAAAAGATTTATTTTGTGATAAATTAATAATCTCATCATAAGACATCATTTCGAGCATTGCTATTGGATTATAATCAGATTTTACCCAATAGACAGGATTTATGCTTTTCATAAATTCAGTAGCTTCATCATCCCATGTCCACCATAGGTTTTGCGTTAATTCTACAAGTGGTAACAATGATTGTGGATATTCTGGTTTTACAAAAATTTTTCTCCATTCAGCTACATCTATCTCTTTTGGGCTAGTAACGACATATTCTTTTACAGTTTTGAAATAATATTGAACAATTCTTTTTTCAGATGCTTTAAGAGCTATATCATATAAATCAAAATAATAATTAATAAAATTATCCCAATGAGCCAATTTAGCTATTTGCCAGCATTGATTTCTTAATGAAATCCTTTGCTCATCATTTAGCTGTAAATGTTCTCTGATGTAATTGGTAATGTTATCTACTATCTCATCATCATTATAATCATTTCTGTCGACAATTCTAATATATTCATCAGTGTTATAATTAAGTGATTTCACCCAATTGCCATAACCAGCTAAAGTTGTCGTAAGAGTAGGAATACCAAATGCTGTACTCTCCATAGGAGTGTAGCCCCAGGGTTCATAATATGATGGGAAAATCGTTAGGTCAAACCCCATAAGAAATTCATAATATGAAATATTTAAAAGGCCATCATTACCATCTAAATAGCTAGGAATAAATAATACTTTTACTGGATTATCATCCTGATTGAGTAAACCTTCATTTCTAAAAGCATTAATTATAGAATCTGTATCTTCATTATTTAAATAATGTGAAGTTAAATATTTATGCTCTGGGGTAGTATCATTATTATAAGCATCTAAAACATCATGTATAGGTCCTTGAATTCCTGATGGTATTGCAAAGCAAGCAAATATATTTCGATTAGGATTTTGATTTTTTAATTTACTTAATGATTTAATGAATAAATCTATACCTTTATTGCGCATTTCATACCTACCAGATATCATAACTAGTAAAGGATTCTCTGTCTGTGCACCTGTTGTGGCTTTGAAAAGTCTAATAATTTTTTCACGAGATGCAGCTTTTATTTTGTCATATTCTTCATCTTTGGGTATAACGTCTATATCAAAACTATTTGGGGTAATAACACTTGGTTCTTTACCTAGAAAATATTTACATTCATTAGCAGTTATAGGAGATACTGTAGAGAAAGCATCAGCATTACTAGTTGCACATTTCTCCATTGAATATTTAGAAATTACGTTAAATTGTTTACTCATTTGCTGAGGATCATAATTAGATAATTCATTGTATAATGGCAATCCATTACCAGCAATAGTACGCCCTAAAGTGGTAGCATGAGTAGTAAAAGCAGTACCTACCTGTGGAACTTTATCTTCTAAATATAAAATACCAGCACCAGTAAGCCATTCATGAAAATTAGCTACTATTTTATCCTGAGCAGTTACATGATGTTCATAGAAATGATGTATTACCTTACCAGCTTCATAACCGAATAATGCTGGCTCTATATAATCCCAACCTCCATATAAAGAATCTAATTTATATTTTATCCATAAATCTGTGAAGATTTTGTCGCGTTGATCAAATAAATGCCTAAAATCTACTAAAATAGTTATAGGATTACCTTTTATTTGCCATCTTCCTATTCTTATTTTCAGACCATCCTCTCTAGCTTTTTTTACCCATTTATTATATAATCCATCATCCTGCATAAATAAACGTTCATTTGCAGCATCTTTTACAATATCTGGACCTATCAGAATGTATTGCGAGCCTAGCATAGCTTCTAATTTATATGCTTTGGTAGATAATACAGTATATATACCACCTACTTTATTACATACTTCCCAACTAACCTCAAACAAAAAATTGGGCATGAGTTTTTTATTTTCCATTTTTTACCTTTATTTTATTCTTTACAAATTTAATATTAAATCGATAAAATGATTATTTTTTAAAAATAATAAATATAAATATTTACTATTTTTATATTTAATATTATATCATTAATTAATTTATTTAAGTATTTTGTCTTAAAAAATTATTGATAATTTTTCTAGCTCTATGCAGTTTGCCTTTTATAGTTCCTATAGGCAAATTAAGCTCTTTTGCAATTTCATCATATTTTTTTTCTTCAAAATAAAATTTTTCTATTAGAATACGATAGTGAGGTTTTAGCAGTGAAATATAATTCCTTATTACCTCTTTTTCTTCTCTATTTATTACTATATTGTCTGGTTCTTTTTTGTTATCTTCTGCTAAATCATCGATGAAACTTCTAGATTCATCTGACATTATATCTGATTTACAATTATGCAATACATTTTTTTTAGCATTACGTATATAATCGATAGTATTATTTTTGGCTATAGTATATATCCAAGTACTAAAAGCATAGTCGAATGAATAAGAAGAAATGTTCACAAATGCTTTATAAAAAGTTTCCATTAGTATATCCTCAGCTTCTACCTTATCTCCTATCATTTTTACAATAAAAAAATACAAACCATCTTTATAAATATTCATCAAAGTAGTGAAAGCTATGCTATCACCTCGTTGTGCATTAGCTACTAAATTATCAATGTATTTTTTATCTTTATTCATAAATAATTAACAAAATTTACTTCCATTTATTTTCTTTTTTAAAAATACTAATTATATAAAAAACGAGTAATATTCCTGAATTCAAAAAATCTAATATTGGAGCTAATATTACTAAATTTTTTTCTTTTAAATTATTATTAATTTTATATAATATCAATATTTGTATTATAGCTTTAAATATGAAAATACTTAATGGGAATAAATATGATTTTAATAAAACTATCTGTAAAATTATCAAAATTGGGAATAAGATTTCCAGCAAATGCATAAGACCTAAATATATAGTAGCACCTAATTTGTAATACGAAGAACTTTTGAAATGACGTTGTTTCTGTATGAAATATTTTTTTAATGTTTGTGGATTTCTAGATACAGTATGAGCTTGAGGGTCTATGCAAATAGCAATATTATTTTTGTTAGCTGCTTCTTTAATAAATAAATCATCATCACCAGACATTAAATGCATATGGTTTGCAAAACCTTTAACCTTAAAAAATAATTCTTTTTTATAAGAAAGATTTCTTCCTACACCCATGTAGGGGAATCCCCACAATGCTGCCGAGAAATACATAACTGAATGTATAAATGTATCCCAACGAATTAAAATATTCAAAAAACCTTTTCTCTGTTCATATTTACCATAACCGATAACTATTTCTGTATTTGGAGCATATGATTCCATCATCTTCATTAACCATAAATCTGAAATAGGCTTACAATCTGCATCACTCAGCAATAAATATTCATATTTAGAATTTTTTATGCCTATAGATAAAGGGAATTTCTTACCTCTGTATGAGTTTATTATATTATTTTCTAATTTTAAATAATTTAAATTGACATATTTATTTTTAAAATTGCAAATGATATCCTCTGTGTCATCTGTAGAGTTATCATCTACTACTAATACTTCATATTCATTAGGATATTTTTGGTCACAAAAGAATGGTAAATTTTTTTTAAGATTATAGCTTTCATCTTTAGCAACTATTATAATACTAGCAGGGGGATATGTATTATTTTTCTTTGCTTTATAAAATGCTAAACGTACAAAAATTACCAAATAATATATAATTATCAGAAAAAGTACAATTAATAAACTTATAGTCAATGGATTAGTTAAATTTATCGCAATCATAATGTGGCAAAATTACAAATAGATATTTAATTGATGATTAAAATACATTAAATTTTTTTAATTTTTTTGTTTTAAATAGTAGTGAGTAGTGAGTATATAGAGAAAGTAGTGAGTATATAGCATATAGTAAATAGTAGTGGTTAATGATTAGTGATTAATGAGTATATAGTAGTGAGTAGATAAGAATTAGGAGATAAATCGTCTTTTGCCATATTCTAAAATTAACAAAACTCTTTGCCTGCCCCCTATCTACTGTATTCTCGCTACTAGCATTAGTAGTGAGTAGTGAGTAGTGAGTAGATAGGGATTAGGGAACAAATCGTCTTTTGCCATATTCTAAAATTAACAAAACTCTTTGCCTGCACCCTATCTACTGTATTCTCGCTACTAGCATTAGTAGTGAGTAGTGAGTATATAGTAGAAAGTAGTGAGTGATGAGTAGTGAGTATATAGCATATAGTAGATAGGAGATAGTAGTGAGTAATGCTAAAGCCCATTCCTCTTTTTTTGTTATTAATATATGTCACTTTGTGAACTTTGTGTTATATCTTTGTGCCCTTTGTGGTAAAACAATTTACCTAAATAATTTACCCTCAATAATAGTTATAGAACCTTTAAATTTTTTAAGATATCCTAAATTAATAATCGTCAAATATTTTTTTTTATCTAATAATTATGGTTATTTAAATAAGCAAGGCAAAAATATATAGTTCAGACTTTTTTTGTATTTCATTAAAAAATATTAATTTTGTTCGAAAAAATTATTAAAATATGAAATCTAAATTAATTATAATTATGATAATATTATTTTCTGCAATTAGCACACTCAGTTCTCAATCTGTAAAGATAGTAATACGTACAGAATACGGCGATATACAAGCCATATTATATGACAAAACGCCATTACACAGAGACAATTTCGTTAAATTAATAAAATCTGGATATTATGACAGCTTACTTTTTCATAGAGTAATAGCTAATTTTATGATACAGGGAGGCGATCCTCAGAGTAAAAACGCTAAACCAGGACAAATGCTTGGCAATGGTGGGCCAGACTATACAATACCTTTCGAGTACGTGCCAGAATATTTTCATAAAAGAGGTGCCATCGCCGCAGCTAGAATGTCAGATAATGTAAATCCAAAAAAAGAAAGTAGCGGGAGTCAATTTTATATTGTTCAAGGTCGTAAATTCACTATGGATGAATTGAATATGTTAGAGCAGAGAGGTTTCAAATTTACTGATGAGCAAAAACAAATTTATTCTAATATAGGTGGCTCTCCACATTTAGATGGCCAATATACTGTTTTTGGAGAAGTAATATCTGGAATGGACGTAGTAGATAAAATAGCAAGTTTACCAACAGATAGAAATAATAGACCTCTGCAAGATGTCAAATTTACAATTGAAATAGTTGAAACTAAGTAACTGCCTTTACAGTTTATAAATTATTATTTTATGAAAGAAAAAATTGATAAAATATTTGAAGATATTAAACAATTAAATGCAAAAGATCTAAATGAACTAGAACAAATTAGAATATACTATTTAGGTAAAAAAGGTGTTTTAAATGCACTATTTGATGAATTTAAAACTTTACCTCCAGAAGAAAAGAAAATTTATGGTAAACAATTAAATGATCTAAAAAATCAATTACAAAATTTTATAAACACTAAAAAAGAAGATTTAGAAAGTAAATCGCAAACTCCTACATCTAAAATTGATTTTAGTAGAACAGCCCAGTTGTTTCATTCATCTAGTTTACATCCAATTAGTATAGTCAGAAATAGAATTATCAATATCTTTGCACGTATAGGATACGATGTAGCTGAGGATATTGAAATAGAGGATGACTGGCATAATTTCACTGCATTAAATTTCCCACCAGATCATCCTGCTAGAGATATGCAAGATACTTTTTTTATAGAAAAAAATCCAGATATAGTTTTACGTACGCATACGTCTAGTGTGCAGATCAGACTAATGGAAAAAGAAAAACCTCCTATCAGATATATATTCCCTGGAAGAGTCTATAGAAATGAAGCTATTTCATCACGTTCACATGTTTTTTTTCATCAAATAGAAGGATTATATGTAGATCATAATGTATCTTTTGCTGATTTGAAAGATACATTAGAATATTTCGCTCAAAGTCTTTTTGATAAAGATACTAAAATAAGGCTTCGACCTTCATATTTTCCATTCACAGAACCATCAGCAGAAATGGATATTTCTTGTAATTTATGTGGTGGCAAAGGATGTAGCTTTTGTAAAAATACGGGATGGGTAGAAATTTTAGGTTGTGGCATGGTACATCCTAATGTTTTAAAAAATTGTGGTATTGACTCAGATGAATACACTGGATTTGCCTTCGGATTGGGAATAGAACGTATTACCAATCTTTTATTCTCTGTAAATGATTTAAGGTTATTTTCAGAAAACGATATTAAATTTTTACATCAATTCTCAGTATTAGATTAATCGAATTAGGCGATTATTTGATAATTAAAATTTTTATTACCAAATAAAAAATTTTTTATACCTTTGCAAACAAAAAACTTGAGAACAAGTTTTTCAAGAAAGGAGAAAACATGAATGGAAAATGAAATTAATTATCAACCAGAAGAAAATTTAAACAAGGTTGAGCAAACAACAGAAATCACTTATGAAAGTGAGGTAATTAATCCCCAAGAAAATGTTGCAACTAATGAAATTAAGGAAGAAAATACAAAAAAAAGGTCTTCCGAAGAATTCGATTGGGATGCTCTAATAATGGAGACAAAGGACTATCGTGATAGCGATAGACAAAAATTGGAAGAGAAATACACTAAGACAATGAATGTACTACAAGATAAGGAAATTATCGAAGGTACAGTTATTGGATTTGGTGAGAGAGAAGTATTTGTAAATATAAATTACAAATCAGACGGTGTGATTCCTCTCAATGAGGTGCGTTATAATCCTGATTTGAAGGTAGGTGATAAAATCGAAGTTTATGTAGAGAGTCAAGATGATGGCACTGGACAATTAATTTTATCTCATAAAAAAGCTAGATTACTTTCAGCATGGAACAAGATAAATGAATTATATGAGGCTAATGCTATTGTTCAAGGCTATATAAAATCTAGAACTAAAGGTGGTCTCATAGTGGATCTATATGGAATAGAATGTTTCTTACCAGGCAGTCAGATAGACGTTAAACCTATTAAAGATTATGATGCTTTTGTAGGTACTATGATGGATTTCAAAATTGTAAAAATAAATCAAGAATTTAAAAACGTCGTTGTTTCTCATAAAGCTATAATTGAAGAAGAAATAGAAGCTCAGAAATCTGAAATTATTTCTAAACTAGAAAAAGGTCAAGTTTTAGAAGGTGAAGTCAAAAATATTACTTCTTATGGTGTATTTATTGATTTAGGCGGTATAGATGGTTTAATACATATTACAGATCTTAGCTGGGGCAGAATAAATCATCCAGAAGAAATTGTACAACTAGGACAAAAATTAAATGTTGTAATATTAGACTTCGATGAGCATAAAAAACGTATATCTCTAGGTTTGAAACAATTAAGTCCTCATCCTTGGGATTTATTAGATCCTAACCTCAAAGCTGGAGATAAAGTTAGTGGCAAAGTAGTAGCTATAGCTGATTATGGTGCTTTCGTAGAAATTATTCCAGGTGTAGAAGGATTAATACATGTATCTGAAATGTCATGGTCTCAGCATCTACGTTCTGCACAAGATTTTCTTAATGTAGGTGATATTGTAGAAGCTATTATTTTATCTATTGATAGAGAAGAACGCAAAATGTCTCTCGGTATCAAACAACTTTTACCTGATCCATGGGTAAATATTCAAGAAAGATATCCAGTAGGTTCTAAACACAAAGCTATAGTACGCAATTTCACTACTTTTGGTGTTTTTGTAGAATTAGAAGAAGGTGTAGATGGCTTAATTCATATTAGCGACCTATCCTGGACTAAAAAAATCAAACATCCATCAGAATTTTGTAAAATAGGTGAAGAATTAGAAGTTGTTGTTCTAGAAATAGATACTGATAATCGTAGATTAAGCCTAGGTCATAAACAAATTGATGAAAATCCATGGGATATTTATGAATCTATTTTTACTCCAGATTCTGTACATCAAGGTAGAATTATCGAATTGCGTAAAGATAAAGGTGCAGTCGTAGAATTGCCTTATGGTATGGAAGCATATGCACCTGCTAGTCAATTAATTAAAGAAGATAAATCTAAAGCAAAAGCTGATGAAATTCTAGATTTCATGATAGTTGAATTCAATAAAGATGCTAAAAAAATTATTGTTTCTCATACTAAATCATGGGAGAATCCTAAACCTAATAAAACTAAAAAAACCAAATCTACACAATCAGAAAGTTCTTCAACTCATACTACTTTAGCAGATCTAGGTATCTTTGATGATATTAAAGAGCAACTAAATAATAATGAAGAAGATAACACTAAATAATTTTTTGTTTTCATAATAACTATAAAAGTGGCAGCCTTTTGGTTGCCACTTTTTTTTATTAATTATTTTTAATTTTGTGAAAAAATTTTTTGTGAAAGATATCAAAATTGATAAAATTATTCGTTCTAAAAGAAAAACTGTCTCTATTCAAATAAAAAATGATGGTACACTAATAGTGAGAGCTCCCCTCAGACTAAGCAAAAAAGAAATCAATGATATTGTCTTAAAACATCAACATTGGTTAGAAACTAAACAATCAGAAATAATTGAACGAAATAAAAAAATATTATCTTTCACTGATGGTGAAGAATTCCTCTATTTAGGTAAATATTATCCTTTAAAAATTGTAGATGATTACAACAATTTACTTACTCTAAATGACAATTTTAATTTATCAAAATATTGCTTATCAAATGCTAAAGAAGTTTTCGCCAACTGGTATAAAGATGAGGCTGCTAAAGTAATCAAATCTAGAACTGAATATTATGCCCTTAAATATAATTTTCAATATTCAAAAATAAAAATTAGCAACGCTAAAACACGCTGGGGATCTTGCTCATATAATGGGAATATAAATATTAATTGGCGACTAATAATGGCTCCTATAGAAGTTTTAGATTATGTAATCATTCACGAATTTACTCATCTAAAAATAGATAATCATTCTCGCAAATTTTGGCAACAAGTAGAAAATATATATCCTGAGTATAAAAAAGCTCAAAAATGGTTAAAAGATAATGCTTTTTTACTCCTCCAAATCTGACTTTTGCTTCTTTAACGTTTGAGGGAACACATAAATAGCACCAGCTCTAATAATAGGACTAGAATAGATAGAGTTCATATTATCGTTAAGATTCCACAACACTTCTAAATAAGCATAAAAATTATTTGAAATTAATTGCCTAATACCAGGACCTATCAATAAATTTTCTGAAGTATACCAAATTTTATTATATGGATAATCTAATGATGGTGCTTTATAAAGCAGTTCCTCAAATTCACAGTGTAAATATAACATTTTAAAAATTGAAAAATCTAAAAACACCCTCATCCCTGTCATATGTATGCTTGTAGCTGGATAATAATAATTAGACTGTAGAAACCAATAAAATGGATTTACACCTAAAGCTATAAAATTATTAAAATTATATGAGCCTCTAGCAGACACCATAATACTAGTATTGGTGCCAATTGACAAACCCAATTCTCCTCCTAGATTAAAGGTTCTTTTTAAATCTGAACCAAAACTCCACATATCTGAAATTTGACTTTTTGCAGTGAAAAATAATAACATTAAAATAATTAATACAAAAATTTTTCTCATATTTTAAAAAATTTTTTGATTATAAATTAAATTTATGCGAAAGTAATCAGATTATGAAACTTAACAAAATAAATCTTATAAAGTTGAATTATGTGTTTTATAACGTTTAGAGTGGGTAAAGATTAAAAAGAGTAATTTTATAAAAATGAATTTTTTTAATATTTTTGGGTTAAATATTAACCACAGAGTTATCAAAGAAAGCACAAAGAACACAGAGAATGATAGAATTAGAAGACTTAAAAATGACACTTTGTGAACTTTGTGTAAAATCTTGGCGCCCTTTGTGGTAAAATAATTTACCAACGATAAACGTTATAGAACCATATATCCTTTAAAAATTTAATTAAAAAAATATTAAACTACATTTAAATTTCCTTGACATTATCTAAAATTTTATCAACTTGATTAGGAAATCTTCGTTTTAATGCATCTTTGACAAAAAACAATACCGGTATTTTTTGTTTTTTACCTAAATCAAAAGCAGCTGAGCATGTATGCCATCTATTCAAAGTTAAATGATAGAATCCTATTAATTTATACACTCTAATAGGATATAAATGGCATGAAATTGGTTTATAAAACTCGATTAGTCCTTCTTTAAATAATTTCTCGAAGATACAAATAGTGCAGTTATTTTCTACAATAGCATATGCACAGTCTCCAGTATCTTTTAGTGGAGTAACTAAATCACTTTGGATGTCCAACTCGTAAACACCTGTTTTGTCTATAGATTTTTTACCTCCAGCATCTAAAAAGTCATAATATTTTTCAATATTTTCTTCTAACCAGGTAATTTCTTCTTTTTCTAAAGGTGCACCAGATTCACCCTCTACACAACATATACCATGACATTTGTTTAAATCACAAGCAAAATATGATGTGAATAACTCATTATCAATGATTAAATTATCTATTATCATATAAATTATTCTGGATTTGGTCGCCCTAGTGGTTTGCCATGCTTCCACATGTAGTCTAGCTCTTCTTCTTCTTTTTTCTGATTAGCTAAGAAATCTTTATCATCTAATATATCTAGATTTGGTTGTCCTGCATTCACCCATGCAGTGTACCAAAAAGATGCAACATCTAATACAGATTTTCTGAAATTCCTCTCTACCATATTTTGTATCATCATATTAAAATCATTAATAAATTCTCTAGAATACTGTTTAATAACTATATTATTCCTATCTTCTAAAGTATATATTTCTGAAGGGGTATATTGTTTTATAATATAAGAGAATACATTTAGAACTGTATCGCTCTGCAAATATCCACTTCGAATCCAATTCCAAAATTCATCAGCTGGTTTAGAAATATATTTAGCTCTGCCAACAAACAAATTAAAATTATCATAAAGTACCTCTACACATCTACTTTCCCATAATGCATGAATACCTTTTTCTGATGGATTTCTACCATCATAATACACATTACAATGCAGGGGTACATGGGCATCTGCTACATAATGCCCTATATTCGCACTCAAATATAATATCCTACCAGCATCACCTTCTTTAAAAGCATCTACAAGTTGGTAATACATTTTAATGAGATGATATGGTAATATACCATATTCATATAAAGTATCTTCTGTGTATTTATTTACAGCTTCTTTCCATGTTTTAGGGACCATATCAAAGGGATATTCACCATAATGATTAATATCCATATAATGACAAGCAGCTTCTTTAGGATTGACATGTGAACGTTTGTCTGGATCTACAGAATGTTGCGAGATATAGTCGATATGTTTTTTGTAAAAACCTACCATCTCTGGTGGTAAACAATAAACTGCATGTTCATTAATCCTAGGATGAGCAAAAAATCCCCATCCAAAAAGATTTATTGATAATAAGCTTATCAATAAAATTACAATTACTTCTTTAATTAATTTTCCCATTTGTGATAACTATTTATTTCAAAATTATATATAAAATTCTAAATAAACAACAAAATTTATTTTTAAAATATATTAATGATTTTTGCACCATCAAAATAAGGTATTACCTGTGCAATATTTAGCTGCAATGAATAAGGTACTATATATGATAGATTAAGTTTATCATGCAATCTCTTGTAATGTGATGCCTTTTTGATATATGTATCTAAATTATTTTTAGCCAATTCCCATAAATCTAATGCAATATTTGCACTATCCTCCAAACAATAATATTCATTTAATAATAAATATTGGACAAAAGCACCAGCACAAAGAGTATCTTCAATATTTGGATAATCTTTCCATCCGCTAGATACTATAACTACTGGTTTTTTATCTTTTATTAAATAATCAGATAATATTTTGATATTTAGAAAAGATCCCAAATAAACGGGAGCTAATGAATGGGCTTTTAAAATAGTCTTAGTGCCATTAGTAGTGAAATATGCTATAGATTTATTTTTAATTTTTTCTACTGTAAACTCATCGGCGCTATTTCCTAGATCTGCATGCGGCAATTTGATACCATCCTTTTCAGCTGCTAATATATAACCTTTATTCTTATATTCGTATGTCTCTGCTTCATTTTGTAATGGAATGATTTCTTTCGCACCATTCATAAAAGCAGTACATATACTCGTAGTAGCTCTTAGCACATCTATCACCACAATATTATATGGAGCTTTTGTTAAAATTTTATTATTATCTAAAAATAATGGACTTAATACTACCTCTACTGTTGACATTTTTTTTGTAAAAATAATTATTAATTTCAAATATTTGTTGAAATATTCAAAAAAAAGGTTCTATAACGTTTTGAGTGGGTAAAGATTAAAAAAATAATTTTATATTTATTTTGCTTTTTTTACTTTTGCCAAAAAAATGAACTCTACTCTTTTATTAGTAATTTTTATTTTTTACGTTTTTGTACTATTTTTAGCAGCATATCTGACATCTAGAAAAGCTAATAATGAATCATATTTTTTATCTAATAAAAAAGCACCTTGGTATTTAGTAGCT
>JASEGF010000002.1:18641-28877 GCA_030017935.1 Bacteroidales bacterium
TATCTGTTCCTGGTTTTGTGGGGGAAACTGGATTTACTTATTTAATGGTTGTTGTAGGATATATTTTAGGTTATATAGTTATAGCTTTTGTATTATTACCAATATATTATAAAAATAATGTTACATCTATATATGAATACTTAAAAAACAGATTTAGTATTCAAGCACAAAAATCTGGAGCATGGCTTTTTTTGATTTCTAGATCATTAGGTGCCTCATTGAGAATGTTTATAGTTATAGTCATTTTACAAACATTTGTATTAAGTAATTTTGGAATATCCTTTTGGTTAAGTACCATAATTTTTTTACTCATAATTCATGGATATACTTTAGTAGGAGGTGTGAAAACGATAGTGTGGACAGATACTATTCAGACAACGTTTATGATAGCTTCTCTTTTATTAACAATATATTTCATAGCTCAATTTATGAATACAAATGTGAATGGATTATTAGATAATATTTTTAATAGTAGTTATTTTTATATTGTTGATAATGATCCAGCTTCTAAAAACTTTTGGGTTAAGTTATTAATAAGCGGCATGTTTATAACTATCTCTATGACTGGTCTAGATCAAGAAATGATGCAAAAAAATTTATCCATTTCTACACTTAAAAATTCTCAAAAAAACATGATGGTATTTAGCATAATTTTGGCAGTAGTAGATTTCATATTTCTCATACTTGGTGGTTCTTTATATTTATATGCAGACTATGTAAATATAGGTGTTTTGCAAACATCTGATTATTTATTTCCCACAGTATCATTTTATTATATGAATCAATTAGTAGGCATAATATTTTTCATAGGATTGATAGCAGCATCTTTTTCTGGTACAGATGCAGCACTCACAGCACTTACCACATCTATTACTATAGATTTATTGGATTTACCTCAAAAAATAAAATCAAATAAAAAACTGAAACAATATAGAATGCTAATACAATGGGGAGTCTCATTAGGAATGTTTATTTTGATAATGATATTCTATACTGCAAATAACAAAGCTATATTAGATACATTATTTACTATAGCTGGCTATACTTATGGTCCACTACTTGGATTATTTGCTTTTGGCATATTAACAAAAGCAAATATAGATGGTGGCAGTATATGGCAAGTAGTATTATTTAGTCCTTTATGCTCATTTGCAATAATGAAAATATTAAAAACTAATTTTCAATTTTATGTCGGCTGGGAAGTGCTAGTAATAAATGCATTAATTACTTTCATACTTTTATGGATGATCAGGGAGCAAAGAGATTCCCAATTTGAGTTAGCACGCCAATAACTTTATTTTTAAATCCAGGAATATAAACAACTTTTTTATTTTTCAATGCTTTTAGAGACTTTTTGGCTACACTATCAGGTTGCATCCACAAGTGTTTTGGTACAGTAGAACGGTCGAAATCTTTAAAAGCTTCTGTATAGTGAAAACCAGTATTAGTTACACCTGGACATAGAGCTTGAATTTTTATATTATACTTTCTCACCTCTTTTTGTATAGCTTTAGAAAAATAAACTAAATAAATCTTAGTAGCCACATAGATAGCGCTACCTTTAAATGGGAAAAAAGCAGCTAAAGAAGAAACATTTATTATGTAACCATAACCTCTATCTCGCATCACAGGTATTGCTGCTCTGCAAAATCGTGTAGACGATTTCACATGTACATCTATTATTTGGGAAATTTGATCCTTATTTAAATTATGAAAATCACCACGTAGCCCAAATCCAGCACAATTAATAAGTAAATCTAAATTTGGTGTGTTTTTAATGTATTCTTCTATGCTTTCTATACCTTGTTCAGTAGATAGGTCGGCTATAATTATATTTACATTTATCTCATACTTTTCCCTTAGATCTTTTGCTAATTGTTCTAATTTGTTTTGTCGCCTAGATACTAATGTAATATCATGTTTCATAGCAGCTAATTCTGTAGCAAAAGCCTCTCCTATTCCACTAGATGCACCAGTGATAAGTGCTATACCATTAGATTTTTTAATATCAATAAGTTTCATATAATTTTTATTAGTTTGCAAAATTAATATAATTTATGGTACAAAAGATTAAAAATTATAATCTATTTTATCAATTGTTTTGGGGAAAATAGGAGTGAGTATAAAGTATATAGTAGTGAGTAGATAGGAATTAGGAGATAAATCGTCTTTTGCCATATTATTAAATTCTCAAAACTCTTTGCCTGTCGCCTATCTACTGTATTCTCGCTACTATCTACTGTTTCTTATTTCATATTCAATTTAGTAGTGAGTAGATAGGAATTAGGAGATAAATAGTCTTTTTTCATATTATCAAATTCTCAAAACTCTTTGCCTGCCCCTATCTACTGTATTCTCGCTACTATCTACTGTTTCTTCTTTCTCATTGTCTGAACTAGGATTTACGAGATTGAAGGATTTTGGAATTGAATTTCTTAATTTGTGTTCGTTTATGTGTATTTGTGGATTAACTTAAAACTAATATCTTACTAAACTCCTCATCACAACATCCATCAACTCATTAACTCTAATATCTATTACCTATTACCTATCACCCGTCACCTCTTCTCCACTTCTCACAGTCTCCTCGTCTCCCATCACTCTCATTTGTGTGCATTTGTGGATTAATAACAACAATTGAGAAAATTAAATAATTAATCTGCAATAAACAATATAGAACAAAGAATTTTTTTTAATTTACTTTATAATTTTTTAATTATCTTTGTAACATAAAAATAATAAATGTCAAAGATAGAGCTTGAAGTTAGTGGACTAATGCCTAGTAGTCCGTCTATAAATGCTTATGCAATTATATTGATTGAGAAATATGGTAATCGCACTTTACCAATGTTAATAGGTGTGGCAGAAGCTCAATCTATAGCTATTGCTTTAGAAAAAATATCTTATCCGCGTCCTTTGACCCACGATTTATTTATTCAATTAATAAAAGAAATAGATATACAGATTGTCGAAGTGCTGATTTATAAATATGATGAAGGTATTTTTTATGCTTATTTAGTTATCGAATATACTGGACAATTAAAAAGGATAGATGCACGTCCATCAGATTGTATAGCTATAGCTCTGCGAGCTAATATACCGATTTTTGTTTATGAACATATTTTAGATGAGGTAGGTAATATTTTTGAAAATAAATATGAGATACAAAAAAATGAATCTGATAGTGATATAGAAGAAAATACTTATGATGTTACTCAAGATTTTTCATTAGAAAAATTAAAAGATCTAGATCCTCAATTTGTTAAAAAAAGATTAGAAATATTGTCTATAGAAGATTTAAAAATATTATTAGATAAATGTGTAGAAGGCGAGCTATATGAATTAGCCTCATTGATAAGAGATGAAATAAAACGAAGAGAACAAAAATAACAAACCATATGTTAAGATTTAGATTAATTATCATGAACTTTTTCCAATTTTTTATCTGGGGTTCATGGCTTTTAACGTTAGGGGCATTCTGGTTTCAATACAAAGGATGGACACCTACAGAATTTGGATTAGTATTCTCTACCATGGGAATTGCTTCACTATTTATGCCTACTATAGCGGGAATTATTGCTGATAAATGGTTGAATACTGAGAAATTATATGCTTTATTTCATCTTTGTGGTGCTATTTTACTTTTTATTCTACCATCTATTAATAGTCCAATAGTATTTTTCTGGGTAATGTTGCTTAATATGTGCTTCTATATGCCAACGATTTCGTTAGCTATCACTATTAGCTATACATCATTAGAGAATGCAAAAATGGATTTGGTAAAAACATACCCACCTATAAGGGTTTTTGGAACGATAGGTTTCATAATAGCTCTATGGGCAGTGAGCCTATTGCAAGTAGAAACTTCACCAATACAATTTTATATAGCTTCGGGAGCATCATTATTTTTAGCTTTATATTCATTTACATTACCCAAATGTCCTCCTCTAGGCAAAGGCAAAAAAGCAAATCTTACCGAAGCTCTTGGATTAGATGCATTTAAATTATTCAAAAATACCAAAATGGCTCTTTTCTTCGTCTTCTCATTTCTACTAGGAGTTTCATTACAATTAACTAATGCATATGGCGATACATTTATACATGATTTTGCCAAAATACCAGAATATGCTAACTCTCTAGCAGTAAAATACCCAGCAATTATAATGTCTATCTCACAGATATCTGAAGCATTATTTATACTTGCTATACCATTTTTCTTGAAAAAATATGGTATTAAAAACGTAATGCTCATGAGTATGGTAGCATGGGTATTGAGGTTTGGATTATTTGCTTATGGCAATCCTACAGATAGATTGTGGATGATTATTTTGTCTTGTATAGTTTATGGAATGGCTTTTGACTTTTTCAATATTTCTGGTTCTTTATTTGTAGAAACTCAAGTACAGCCAGCCATTCGTGCCAGTTCTCAAGGATTATTTATGCTTATGACCAATGGATTAGGATCATTAACAGGTAGCTTATTGAGTGGCGTAGTTATAGAGAAATTCTTTGTAACAAATGAAGAAATTATGTGGCACCAAACCTGGTTAAGTTTCTCTATTTATGCATTGATAGTTGCTATTGCTTTTGCAATATTTTTTAAACATAAACATAATCCAGCAGATTTCGAAAATGTACACGTATAATAATATCATAGAATGAAACAATATTTAGATTTATTACAATATATTTTAGATAATGGAATAGAAAAAAATGATCGCACTGGGGTCGGTACGAGGAGTGTCTTTGGATATCAAATGCGTTTTGATCTTCAAAAAGGCTTTCCATTAGTAACTACTAAAAAATTGCATTTAAGAAGTATAATTTATGAACTATTATGGTTTATACACGGTGATACAAATATCAAATTTCTACATGATAATAATGTGAGTATATGGGATGAATGGGCAGATGAGAATGGTGATTTAGGTCCAATCTATGGAAAACAATGGCGTAGATGGGAAGGCAAAGATGGTAAAGTTATAGATCAACTATCATGGGTCATTAATGAAATAATTAAAAATCCTAATAGTAGACGCTTGATAGTGAGTGCATGGAATGTAGCTGAAATCTCTGAAATGAAATTGCCCCCTTGCCATGTCTTATTCCAATTTTACGTAGCTAATAATAAACTTTCTTGTCAGTTATATCAACGTAGTGCAGATGTTTTTTTGGGTGTCCCTTTTAATATCGCTTCATATTCACTACTTACACATATGATTGCACAAGTGACAGGACTGCAAGTAGGCGAGTTTATTCATACTTTTGGTGATGTGCATTTGTATCTAAATCACATAGAACAAGCCAAATTGCAATTATCTCGTGAACCTTTTCCTTTACCACAACTAAAATTAAATCCTGATATTAAAAATATTGATGATTTCAAATTTGAAGATATCGAGATTATCAATTATCAAGCTCATCCTTCGATTAAAGCTGACGTAGCTGTGTGATTATGATGAGAAGCAGGTAGACTGGGAGAGTTGGTAAAAAGGTGATTGTCTGAAAAAAATAGAACGAAATAGGGACAGAGTGAAAGTGTAACTTGATTAGGTGGAATCGATAAATATTACAGAATTAATAGCTTAATCATAATTATTGGTATGGAAGAATTAACAGAAGAATTAATAAATAAATTATCTAATTATCGTTGGTCAATAATTGTGGCACATGACCTTAATCTATGTATAGGTAAAAATAATGACATGCCATGGCATTTATCATCAGATCTCAAAAGATTTAAAGAAATTACTATGGGCAATCCAATAGTTATGGGCAAAAATACTTATTTATCTCTACCTAAAAAACCACTGCCAGGCAGACTAAATATTGTATTATCAAAATCATTAAATCTAAATCAAGAAAATTTAATTTCATATCCATCATGGGAAAACTTATATAATAAATTACAAAAAGATAAGGAATATTTCATTATTGGTGGAGCAACTATTTTTAAACAAGCTTTGCCATTTGTCTCTAAAATGTATTTGACTATTATTCATGACATTTTTGATTGTGATACATTCTTACCAGATTACAATAATATAATTAAAAATTGGCAAAATATTGAACATTCAGACAATTATGAAGAGAATGGTTTGATATTTCATTATGAAACATGGACAAAAAACAATCTATAAAATCAATTATGAATACAAAAATAAAATCAGCAAGAGAAATTAGAAAAAAATTAGATGATAAAATATTCGAAAAAAATAATTTAGTTATCAATAGAATATTTAGCTTAGACAAACAAGCATACACTGATGGAGCTTTAGATAGAGAAACCAAAGAACTTATTGGACTATGCACATCACTAGTATTGCGTTGTGATGAATGCGTTAAATATCATTTAGAACAATGTTATGAATTAAAAATCTCTACTGAAAAAATAATGGAAGCTCTGTCAATAGCTAACTTAGTGGGTGGAACTATTGTTATTCCGCACTTGAGAAAAGCAGTAGAATACTGGGATGAATTAGATGTAAATTGAAAATGATTATTACTGTGAATGTATCAGTAATAACTCTATGTTTTTTAAAGTGTAATTTAATTTTTAAAAAATTTTTTATCTATCCGTTATTAAACGCTTTAAAAAATAATATATTTATAGTTTAAAACAATTAATGATATGTATTTAATAATTTTATGATATCTAAAACCTTTATAAATCAATATTTAATGAAAATATTTTCTAAAATTTAATTTTTAATTTTTTTCTTTATTAGCTATAATTTTAAAAGAATTAATTATAATTTTTTTTTAATTTATATATCATTACCTAATTTAAACTTTTTTAAAAAGGAATATATTTCTTGTAAATTATTTCTTTTCCAGCATAAAAAGAAATAATCAAATTAAAAATCTCCACTGGGTAAATGATTTAAGACAAGAATAAATTTTTTAAAGTAACTCTATTAATTCAAATAATACAAAAAATATTTAAAAAAATTTGTTTGCTAAACACTTATTTCTAAAATTTAATTTTAAATATATCTCAATATGTAAAATCAATTTTATTGATTTTTAATAAACTTTATTAAAGTATAAAACTATTTATTTTAACTATTAATAAGAAAGATTTTTATTTATTTTTAAAAAATTTTATAAGTTTGTGAAAAAATTTTACATATGTCTAATCGTGAAAATTTTACTTCTACATTTGGTATAATAGCAGCTGCTGCGGGTTCTGCAGTTGGATTGGGTAATATATGGAGATTTCCTTATGTAGCTGGTCAGAATGGTGGTGGTGCCTTCCTAATAATCTATATTTTAATAGTTTTAATATTAGGTGTACCACTTTTAATGTCTGAAATGATGATAGGCAGGCGAGCACAAGCTAATGTTATAGGAAGTTTTAAAAAATTAGGACCTAAAAGTTCTATAATAATTGGTATTATTGGTCTATTAGCAGCCTTTCTAATATTAGCATTTTACAGTACTGTAGGTGGCTGGACAATTCATTATATTTATGCTAGCATTAATGGAGAAGTATTTCATACAGACTATCAAAATTATTTTTTTAATTTTAAAGATAACAGTTTTTTACCATTATTATGGCAAATAGTTTTTCTGGTATTAACAGCAGTAATCATATTAGGAGGAGTAAAAAAAGGGATAGAAAAATGTTCTAAAATTATGATACCAACCTTAGTGTTAATGTTGATAATATTGGTAATTAGAGCTGTTACATTACCAGGTGCGGGCAGTGGAGTTAATTTTTTCATGAAACCAGATTTTAGTAAAGTTACAGGAACTACATTTTTGGCCGCAATGGGACAAGCTTTTTTTTCACTTAGCATTGGAATGGGAGCCATGTTAACATATGGTTCATATATACAAAAAAATGAAAATTTAAACTTTATTAGTACATCAACAGCCATCACAGATATTATGGTTGCGATATTAGGAGGTTTGGTGATATTTCCTACGTTGTTTTCATTTAATGCAGCTCCTGATCAGGGACCGGGACTTATTTTTGTAACTTTGCCAGCTATTTTTGAACAAATGCCATGGGGAGCAGGTTTCTCAACAATATTTTTTGTTCTTTTACTAATAGCATCTATCTCTTCTTCGATTTCATTATTAGAAGTAATAGTAGCTGTACTAAAAGAGGAATTGCGCTGGTCTAGAACATTATCAACTATATTAACTACAATTTCAGTAATAATTTTAGGTGTTTTTGCAACATTATCTTGGAATACTTTTCAAAATATATTTTTAACAACAGCAAGTGGAAATAAAATGTATATCTTTGATATCTTTGATTATTTATCATCGAATATCTTGCTTCCACTTGGAGGGCTACTAATTATGATTTATGTAGGTTGGTATTTGAAAAAAGATATTTTTTATGAAGAACTTTCATCTGGTGTACATAAAAAATTCACTTTAGCACTAAGACCAATAATTTTCTTTATTGTGAAATATATTTCACCAATTGTAATATTATTAATATTCTTAAATGGAATTGGAGTTTTTTAATATTATAGATTTTTTTTCATCATAATTATAAAATATTAAAATTCCTAAATTAATAGACATAAAAAGCTTTTTTATTGTAAATATTTTATTCCCATTCTATAGTAGCAGGTGGTTTAGAGCTAATATCATATACTACTCTATTTACACCTTTTACTTTATTAATAATTTCATTAGCTAGATTTGCTAGAAAATCAAGTGGAAAAGCAAAAGGATTTGCAGTCATACCATCTACAGAATTAACTGCACGTAGAGCTATCACATTCTCATAGCTACGTTCATCTCCCATCACTCCAACACTTTTTATAGATAACAGTACAGCAAAAGCTTGCCAGATTTGATTATATAAATTATTATCTTTCAACATTTTAATATAAATATCATCAACCTCTTGCAGAATTTTAATTTTATCAAGTGTAATATCACCAATTATCCTAACAGCTAAGCCAGGACCAGGAAAAGGATGTCTATTAACTAAATCTGTAGGTATAGCTAACTCATTACCAACTTTACGAACCTCATCTTTAAAAAGCATTCTTAAAGGTTCTAATAATTTCAGATTCAACTTTTCTGGAAGCCCACCAAC
Source organism: Bacteroidales bacterium (assembly GCA_030017935.1). Classification (GTDB taxonomy): domain Bacteria; phylum Bacteroidota; class Bacteroidia; order Bacteroidales; family DTU049; genus DTU049. Next base: position 27,709 of record JASEGF010000002.1, read on the forward strand.
ATTATGATGAGATTTAATAGTCTTAGCGGAACTATTATTAGCAGCCGACTCTATAACATCGGGATAAATAGTCCCCTGAGCTAACCATCTAACATTATTGATTTTTTTTGCTTCATTTTCAAAAATATCTATAAAAGTTTTACCAATAATTTTTCTCTTTTCTTCTGGATCAACAACATTAGCAAGACGAGAAAGAAATATATCAGAAGCTTCAATCCCCTTCACATTAATCCCAATACGTTTATAATTTGCTAGAACTTCACTAAATTCATTTTTTCTCAAAAGTCCAGTATCAATAAATATCCCATGTAATCTATCACCAATAGCCTGATTAATAAGTGTTGCTGCGACAGTACTATCTACACCACCAGACAGTCCTATAACAACTTCATCATCTCCCACTAGATTTTTAATATCCTCAATTGTCTTTTTAATAAAATAAGAAGGAGTCCAATCATAAGAAACATTACAAATATCTAAAAAATTTTTTAAAACATCTTTACCAATCACACTATGATGCACTTCAGGATGGAACTGAACACCATAAATTTTTTGAGAATAATCTTCGAAACCAGCTATTTTAACATCATCCGTAGAACAATTAATTTTAAAATTTTGAGGAATACTAACAATAGTATCACTATGAGACATCCAAACAATATATTCAGATTTAATATTTTTAAATAATAAGCTACTACTGTCTACAAACGATAACTTACGAGGTCCATATTCAGAAATAGAAGTTTTCACTACTTCTCCACCAAAATATTTTGCAATATATTGAGCACCATAACAAATACCCAAAATTGGAATTTTTCCAATATAATGTTCTATATTAGGTGCAGGTGCCTGAGCATCATTAACGGAATAAGGACTACCACTTAGTATTATACCTTTAATGTCATCAAAAGAAATGAACTCTTCTGACCAAGGGAATACTTCACAATAAACATTAGCCTCTCTAATTTTACGTGCAATCAATTGAGTATATTGAGAGCCATTATCAAGAATTATGATTTTATCCATTATAAAAAAATTATTTACAAAAATATTAAAAAAATATGAGTTGAATTATTGCGAAGGTTGATTTATGGGATATGAGAATTATTATTATATGTTTAAAACAGTTAATGATATTAATATCATATTAAAATTATTATGTATATTTG